>JANZZQ010000264.1:746-1063 GCA_026419315.1 Armatimonadota bacterium
TGTTGGCGATTTGGTGACGGTTTTAGTGACTCAAACGACAGTTGCATCGGCGACATCGCAAACTCAAACGCAAAAGCAAGTCAAAGTGCAAACGGAAGCGGGTGTCGGGGCTTTCAGTTTCATCCCGCAAGCGGGCATCCAGCATCAAGGCAGTTTCGCATCGCAAGCGCAAGAGCGCAAAAACCTGAGCGTTATCACGACCATCGCTTGCCGAGTCGTGGAGGTCAGCCCGACTGGGTTGTTGCGCATTGAAGGTTCGCAAGAGTTCACCATTGACAAGCGCAAGCAGTTTGTCAAGTTGACAGGTTGGGTGCGAC
>JANZZQ010000265.1 GCA_026419315.1 Armatimonadota bacterium
ATTTCAATTTCAATTTCAATTTCAATTTCAATTTCAATTTCAACTGCGTAAGTTCTGTTTTGCTTCGGCAAAAGCTTTACTCTCTCACTATGTCACCTTAGCAGTCGCAAGTGGCACGAAACTTTCCTCAAAGGAGAGACCACCGTGAACTCCCCATTCATCGGAGCGCAAATTTCGCCGCACGAACGGGTAAGCGAGCAATGAAAAATCGCTGCCCTGAAATTGGACACGCCAAATCATTTCTCCGCTTTTCAAACCCTCGTAATATCGTGGTGGGACATTGCCACCACTTGGTTCGTAAAGTTTCAAGTCGTGTTCGTTCGCCCATAGAATGCCGTGATCCGCTGTCAGGAAAATTGTCGCTGTCAATTGTTTTTCGGCGAAAATGCGTTGAAGTTCTGTCAATTCGTTGAAGATTTGCTGCACGAGGGAAGCGATGTTTGGTTTATCTCTGTGCTTGTGGCTTGCTTGGTCTAAACCTTGCCGAACAATTTGCACGAAAGCACCTTCCAGAGGCAAATCGGGTAGTCGTTCCAAAACTTCACCAAAACTTTTCACTTTCTTCACACCTTCCGTGATACCCGCAAACAATTTGCCGGTTAAATCGTTATCCTCCCGCTCCCAGTAACTGAACCCAAAAGAGCGTTCGTAACCTAATTCCGACAGACGAATTGCAATTGTCGGTTCGCCAACAATTCGTTTCATACCTTGATCTGTAACGCTGACGCCATCAACGAAGCAAGGGGCAACTAAAATTTGAAGCTCTTCAGGAGATTCACCCTCCCAAGCAAATCTTTTCCAATCGTTGTAACCCAGTCCATCAATCATGACCAACACGACACAATCGCCAGATGCTTCTTTGCAAATGATTTCGGGGATTTGGGATTGGCGCAAAACCCACTTTTGCACTAACTCTATCTTCGGCAGCAAAAATCGGTTGATTTCAGTTGTGAACGGGTCATGGTCGCAGC
>JANZZQ010000266.1 GCA_026419315.1 Armatimonadota bacterium
CTGTCAATGAAGTAGCGAGAACTTAGTGAGAATTCCTGTTTCGCTCTTTTTAAATGTCATTGGTAAACGCTTTTTGACAACCATGCTATGGGCTTTAGCCCATAGTTGATGACGAATTTCACAATAAAAGGGTTAGGAGAAAGGAAATTCTATCTTTGGCTTAAAGGCAACTTCTTTCACCCTTTCCCAAAATTGCCTGAAAGGACAAGGATTTTCAGGCTCTCAAAGAGCCATCAAGATTGGACAGAAAGGTTCATGGAAGAACCGACAATCTTAGGGATAGCAGACACTTACGGAATTGAACTCATCAATCCGATAAGGGAAGGAAGAAGCAAAAGGCAAATAGGAAAGAAAGGGAAAAGCAACCATCTTTGGATGATTGGTGGAAAAGTTTGCGTTGTTTTAAACAAGTTTGGACTAATTTGTGGCTTTGATTAAAAACAGCCAATGTTTACGATGCAAGTTTTCGTCCTTTGATAGAGAAGTTTAGGGAAAAGATGATTCAGACATTTTCACTCAAGGGGTTGTAAAGACCCTGAAGACGTGAAGGTTTGCAAGAGAGGTAGAGTGGAATGAAAGGATGCTGGTTGAAACAGTCTTTTCCGTGATGGTGAAGGTTTTCAGATTCAAGAAGGTAACTGAAGGGTATGGGAATATTTCGGGATGAAGGTAGCCTACACGATGGCAGCCTTTAACCTTTTGGCGAGGTGGAGAGGTTTGAAGGCAGATGATAAGGGTTTTGTTCGCCTTTCAATTGCTGAATTTTGCCTCTAAACTATCACCAATGGTTATTACCCTTTACAAACAAGGAAGAGTGTGGTATAACCTTCACGGTTCTTTAAGAAGAGAGGAGGCGAGCAACCATGTGGCGGGTTTGCCGTAGGTCAATTTGGGGATTCGGGTTGAGATGCGGTTTTATTGGAGTATTGATTACGATGATGGTCATGAGTGGATGGACTCAGAGTTCTGA
>JANZZQ010000267.1 GCA_026419315.1 Armatimonadota bacterium
GAAGAGAATATTAAGAAACTGGCACAAAGTTTTGGTTACCACCCGGAAACCGTTCACAGTGGCTATCCTTTCGCTTTGGAGATGGTTGTCCCCCCTCACCGGGCACGGGCGTTTTACTTGAGCAGCACCCAAAAGTTGCGATATCAGTATGAGCTAAAGCGTCAAAATCCGGAAACCGCTCAACTGCTTCACCTTGACCGTCGTTTCCTTGACCTTTTGCCTACTCTGCACGAACATGAAAAGACACAATCATGAGCCTGTTTGCCCGATGCGGCTGAACCGAAGCATGAACACAAACCCGAAAGGGAAGAATGTCTCAGCGGCTTAAGTTGTCACGAGAATTTGACCCAAACCTATCGTTCCCGGTTTTCCGACATGAACCCATTCCATCAGGCGGAGCAGTGGGACGAAAGGCGAAAGGTCTTCACTTTCAAATTCTGTCCAGCCAATTACTTTGACGACTTTCAGCCTTTCAACTTGACGCCTTGAAAACCTTTGTAAGTCAACCCATTCTCGTTTTCCTTTGACCGTTTCAACTTTTTCGGAAGCCGAAACGAGCGCTTTCCCGTCCCAGTCTGGCTCTTTTTGCTCGTAAGTCCAAAACAATGCCCTTCCCCTCTCATTTGCAGCGTGAACAATCGTCAAGGTTAGTCACGCAAACCGTCTCTCGGAAACTCAGCCCCAAAAGGGACGAGCAAATCCAATCCTCAAAATGTCGGGCAGGATTTCATCCGACACTGCGAAATTTCAAGGACAGGTAAGTCGCTACCCTAAAAGGCGAACAGGTTCCTTTCGCCCTTGCTGTCTTCAATGTCCCAAAACTTCTGTTTCCTCAATTTGGGGCAAGTAAGCGCTGCTTGCAAAGATTAAGCGCTCAAAATTTTCCCCTCNTGCCCCCCAACGAAAAACTCTCCACACCCTCTCTCATT
>JANZZQ010000268.1 GCA_026419315.1 Armatimonadota bacterium
GCGTGACGAAGAAACTCGTTGCCCCTTCGGCAAATTGATACCCTGCTGCCTCAACAGTCACATAGACTTCATACCGGAATTCGGAAAAGGGAGGGTCTTCTGAGAGCAAATCGGCTGGTCGAAAGCGAATGGTAGCCCGTCCGTTGTCGTCAGTTCTCGTCTTCCCTTCCAATACCGTTTCGCCGCCGTATCCCTCAACCCAATCGTTGCTCTCATACAAATCAGCGACGGGTAACCTCGTCACCCAATATGAGACCTCAGCGTTCGCTACTGGCATCCCGAAGTAATAGCGAGCAGCAACCGTGACGGTCACGGTATCTGAACGAGAGAGGCGGGAACGAGATGGCTTGACAGTTACTTGTATTTCTGGTTTTCGGTAAGCGGCAACGGTGAAACTACCAGCAACAATGTCAGCTTCTTCCAACCCGTTTTGGGGCATCGCTTCAACGGTGTATGTTCCGGTCGGCAATTCTTCGTTAAGCGTTAGCGAACCCGAGAAAGAACCGAAATCTGTCAAGGACACATTCGTGCGATGGATAATGTTCCCATCTGGGTCTCGGACAAGCAGAGTGAAGGGCATCGGTTTCGGAAGTTGATAGCCTTTTGCCTCTTGCTTTCTCACGATGCCCTTGAAATAGACCAAATTTCCGGGACGGTAAACTGGTCGGTCGGTGTAAATAGCGCCTGAAAACGCTCCGGGGGAACCCAATGCATTCACCAAATCATACTCTTCCACCATAACCCAAGCGGCGGGGTGAAGTTTTTCGGCATCCTGTCTGGATGCGATAAAAAAGCAGTCACTTGGGTTGTCAAGATTCAGTCCATCCAAAGTCAAACGAGCCATCCCATTTGCATCGGTGATGGAAGCGGTAATTTTCCTGCCTCGCTCAAGTCCCGCCCCTTGTTCGCTCACCCAGGC
>JANZZQ010000269.1 GCA_026419315.1 Armatimonadota bacterium
TGTTTGCATTGCGCCAGTCGTAAGCATGCCGATTAAACCCGGTCTTGTGCTCATCGTGTGCAACCCGATGCAAGCATCGCGCATACTTGGACTTGTAGCATACGATGGAGCACCCGGATTGAAGCTCTCGGCATTTGGCGCTGCCTGCCAAACTGCAATCACTAATCCGCTCATGAACGAACAGGTTGATGTCAGCTTCATTGATGTGAGCGCTCGCAAGAGAGCGGGTTTCGCTGATGACGAACTCATTGTCTCGCTTCCATACCGAGAGTTCATGAGAGCTGTCGCAAACATTGACTACAGCATCTTTGGGACTGCGAAGCCATCAGCACCGTTGCGTTAAGCGGGATGCAAATGGGACTTAAAAGCTTTGCCCGATTTCTCTTCACGCCGCTGTAAGGGAGGGGTGGCTTTAACTATGGCTGACTTTAGTGTCCCATCAAAGTTTACAGTGTGCGGCATGTGTGGCTATAATAAGATGTGAATGACATTGGTGGGCGCGTAGCTCAATGGCAGAGCAGCCGGCTCATAACCGGTCGGTTGGGGGTTCGAATCCCTCCGCGCCCACCATTTTTCTTTTGCATGTGTAGCAGCAGTTGCGGTGAATCAGTTTGACGGCGCAGTGGAAGCGCGTTAGATTGCCACTAAAAAGGCGAGCGGTGAAATTAAATCAATCGCTGAAAGGTTATGGGGGTGAGATGCGATGCGTGCAAATTGCTTTTGCATTGGTCTCGCTGGCATGGTCACATTGGCGTTCACGATGGCTTGCACGAGTGCAGCGTTGGGGCAAAAAGAGCGAGGCAAGAGATTGAATTTGCTCGTTGTCACTCACTCGGCTGGCTTCATGCACGATCCAGTTAGGCGACCTGCAATTGACAGGCTCTCAGTGTGTGAGGAGGTTGTCATGGGAC
>JANZZQ010000270.1:0-242 GCA_026419315.1 Armatimonadota bacterium
GAATTAACATCGCTTTCATGCAAGTTGGTCGCAAGGAAATCGGCGGTCGCGCCGTAATGGTCATCATGGTTGACACCCCAGCACCACCAGAACTTTTGGAGCAAATCAAGCAATCTCACGACGCCATCTTAGATGCCCACCAAGTTGATTTCGGACCAGAAATTGCCAGTGCGTAGCAAATCAATTCGTCACAATGCTCATGTAGGGGCGGACGACAGTCCGCCCGAAAAAATTAGTGCAGG
>JANZZQ010000270.1:252-858 GCA_026419315.1 Armatimonadota bacterium
GGGCGGATGAAAACCGCCCGCAAATTTCGGACAGGTTTCACCTGTCCCTACCTTTTGTCGGCGAAAATCAAATTGTAGGGACGGACGATAGAAAACTTCCGCCGATTGAAGTCGGCGCTCAAAAAATGCGTCAACGACTACGGGCTAAAGCCCGTAGCATGGATTTGGTGAATTTGATTTGCTGCAAGGAAGAATTTCAAACCCATCATGCCGTCGGCTTTAGCCGGTGATTGTTAAAAATTCGCCTGCAAAATTTCGGACAGGTTTCACCTGCCCCTACTTTCGGTTGGTTTTGCCTTCACCATTCTGAGCCCGAAAATTCCGCCGGCGATGGCTTTGGGATGGGCTTGGAAGCGGACGGTTACTTTGGTTTTACCTTTCGTCAACTCAGGTGGGATGGGATAGACGACATCAAAGAAGCGACCGGGTTTGTCGCGGCGCAACCTTTGTGTCGCGATGACTTTGTCGTCAACAACGATGTCAAAGAACCTTATGCCGCCATCGTCACCCCAATAAGTGACCACCAACTCCATCGGGTGTTTGGGGTCAACTTTCAAGTCGTAAGAGAACCAGCCACCTTCAACGGCGTGGCGCCAACGGCGCCCT
>JANZZQ010000271.1 GCA_026419315.1 Armatimonadota bacterium
TTGGTACACACCGTGTCCCTGACTTGCAGGTGTTAGGCACGCCGCCAGCGTTCGCCCTGAGCCACCATCAAACTCTCCGTTGTAAATAAAATTTACAACCGAGAGTCCTGCGGCTCTAATTCATAGAGCCACAAGGGTGAAACTCTGCTAAACTGACCTTAGCTCTGTGCACGCCCTTTTCCAAAGAACACTCTCAAACTTCAGGCAAACGTAAATATAATAAATTTTTTCGTCTTTGTCAAGTTTCTCAAACCTGAATCTCTAAAACATCTCTAAAGGCAACCTTAAATATAAATCAAAAAAATCAAAAAGTCAAATTTCGCACAGAACACCAAAATTGCTTTTATAAAACCATTTTTTTATTTTTCGTAAAGCTTTACCAAAACAAAATACAAACAACCGCATCAACACTATGAGCATAAATGAAATCGTCAACGAACTATATGAACTCGCTTGCAACTTATGGTGGACCTACAACCCAAAAGCTCAAAAAATTTTTGAAACGCTCTCACCCCTAACTTGGAAAACCTCAAACCACAATGCTATACAAACCTTAAAGTCAATCTCAAAAGATGAACTCAAAGCAAGATTAGCAAATCCAAACTTCCTAACAGAAGTAGAGAATATACTAAACGAATTCAAAGAATATCTCAACACAAGAAAAAAACTTTCACAAGAAAAATTTCCAGAATTTATAAACAAACCTGTTGCCTACTTTACAGCTGAGTTCGGACTTCACGAATGTTTACCAATTTACTCAGGAGGACTCGGAATTCTATCAGGCGACCACGCAAAGTCAGCAAGCGATATC
>JANZZQ010000027.1 GCA_026419315.1 Armatimonadota bacterium
ATGAAGATTTGAGCCGATACCGCTACCCTGTGCGCTTTTTCGCCCGCGAAAACAGTTTTGGCGACCATGTTCGGATGGCTACTTTCCTGAACGAAACCCCAGTCGCCGTTGTGAACTTGCAACACGAGTTCGGAATCTTCGGTGGTCGCGACGGGGAGTTCATTTGCACGACTGCCGACTTGTTGCACAAACCGTTAGTCACAACCTTGCACACTATCATGCCCAATCCCAAACCGAACTTCAGGGAAATCACCCGCCATTTGGTGGCGCGCTCGGCACGAGTTGTCGTGATGAACCCAATCGCGTTTGAACTGCTGGAGCGAGATTACGGTCTTGACACTCGCAAGGTAGTGCTCATCCACCATGGCGCCCCCGATGTTCCTTTCGGGAAGCGCGAGGAAGCAAAGCGGGAACTTGGATTGACGGGACGGTTCATCATCAGCACCTTCGGGCTCATCAGCCGAGGCAAAGGTTTGGAGTATGCCATCCAAGCATTGCCACGAGTTGTTGAAAAGCACCCTGAAGTGCTCTACCTGATTTTGGGCGAAACCCACCCGAATGTTCGAAGGCATGAAGGCGAAAGTTACCGCGAGGAACTGCAAGCGCTCGTGAAGGATTTGGGGTTAGAAGGGCATGTGCAATTTGTCAACCGATACTTAACAAAAACGGAACTCATACGCTACTTGCAGGCGACCGATGTTTACTTGACGCCTTACTTGAACCCGAACCAAATTGTCAGTGGGACATTGGCATACGCGATGGCGTGCGGCAAGGTCATTGTCTCCACGCCGTATCTTTACGCACAAGCGTTGTGCAATGACGGTCGCGGGATTTTAGTGAACTTCCGCGACCCACAATCAATCGCTGACGCGTTGTTGCTGCTATTGGACAACCCGAATTTGAGGTTTGAGATGGAATGGCGTGCCTACAGTTACGGACGACAGATGACTTGGCAAGCAGTTGGTAAGCAATATGCCAAATTGTTTGCTGCTGTCGCTGAGGAATTCCGACCCGTTAGGGTCTTCATTCCTTTCGTTTCGCAAGCTCAAACTCATCCAATCGCAGAAACTTTTGGCACCGTGCCAACCAACTGAGCGAGTAAATGTCAAGGCATTGGGCAAAGCCCAATGCCAGTCTTAGCTTGAAAGGGAGTCAAGGGGCTGGAAGAAAGGGCGGCTGTTGAGCCGCCCTTGCTGTTAGTTTCTTCAACGACTGCAAGGTTACTGGAGAGGTAAAGTGAAATGCACGCTGCCATCCTTGACGAGAGGTTGGTTCAAAGAATTGTTGGCAGGGTGACAGCGAACAGGTATTTCCCAACGGGGCGAAATTCGGGCAGAATAGTGCGCATGTGAGGTGATGTCACCGTGACTCTCGTTGACATAGCGACCGTCAATTTAAATCACTTGAAAGCAATCAGCGATGACACAGGGGTTTTGCAGTTCACCTTCTTTGGTGTGCCTGACCCGAAGTCAGGTTACACAACCGACGACAACGCAAGGGCGCTGATTGTCGCCGCAATGCATTACACGCTGACGGGAGAAGAGGATTCGCTGGAGTTAGCGCAACGCTACCTCGCCTTTTTGCGTTATGTGCAACGAGACGATGGTTGGTTTCACAACCTTGTCGGTTACGATCGTCACTTCCTTGACGAAATTGGCAGCGAAGATTGCTTTGGGCGAAGCTTGTGGGCTTTGGGAACGGTGCTAAACAGCAAGTTGCCGGAACCGATGCGCAAAGCCGCTTTGGCGATGTGGGAGAGGAGTTTAACCAACGCAACGAAATTGAAGCACCCGAGACCAAAAGCCTACTCGCTCGTCGGAATCCACGAAGCATCAAAAGCGCTGAACGGAAATTGCCCGCCCTTGCTTGGCTTGGTGCGGCAATTGGCTGACGATTTGTGCAGCCTCTACATTGAGCACTCAGACCGCAATTGGCAGTGGTTCGGCGACGAGATGACTTATTCCAACGGAGTTTTGTGTGACGGTTTGTTGCGGGCGTATCTGTTGACGAGGGAGAGCCGTTACTTGGTCATAGGCTTGGAAGCGCTGAAGTTTTTGAACGGGGTTTGCTGGGATAGCGACAAAAGGTGCGTGAGCTTGGTCGGCAATAGGGGATGGTATCGCAAGGGCAGAACGAAAGCAGAATTTGCCCAGCAACCCGTTGACGCCATGTGGCTTTGCTGGGCAAACTTGACGGCGTGGCAAATCACGGGTGAAGAAGAATTTCGGGAAATGGCGCAAGCGAGCGTGGATTGGTTCTTCGGCCGCAATATTGTCAATGCTCAACTTTATGACCCAGCAACGGGCGCTTGTCACGATGGTTTAGAACCACACGGAGCAAACGAAAATTGCGGGGCGGAGTCAACGATTTGCGCCTTGTTGACCTTGCTTTTGTGGAACCAACGCCCGTAACGCAAATCGTCAGTTTGCACAGCGAAAAGGAGATGGTCTCCAAATGAGGACAAGGCCGATGGTGATCGCACACCGGGGCTTTTCAGGTCGCTATCCGGAAAACACACTCAGGTCTTTCAGCGAAGCGTTGAAGTTGCCCGTTGATGCCATTGAACTTGATGTCCGACGAACCAAAGACGGGGTTTTGGTTGTCATCCACGACGAAACCGTTGACCGAACGACGGACAGGAAAGGGCGAGTCCGAGACTTTACCTGGAGCGAAATCCAGAAGTTGGATGCGGGTTCATGGAAAGGGAACGAGTTTGCAGGCGAACGAATCCCGAGACTGGAAGAGGCACTGGAACTCGTCAACGGGCAAAAAGTCGTTTTTCTGGAAATCAAAGAACCAGACACAACGGAGCAAATCGTTGAAACGCTCCGAAGCCTTGATGCTTTTTCGTGGGTGAAGATAGGAAGTTTTCACGCGCAGGCGATTGAGACGGCTAAAAAGTTGGCTCCAGAAATCCCAAGTTCCCTCATCGGCAGTGCAAAAGTCGGGGCGAGCGACGAAACTTTCGCTGACTTCGTTAAAGATGCGCTGAAGTGCGGCGCAAACTCAATCACTGTCAATTACGCCGGCTTGACGCCGGAACGAATTCGATACTGCCACCAAAGATGCATCTTCGTCGGGACATGGACAGTCAATGACCCCGAACTGGCGAAACGAATGATAGCAATGGGTGTCGACGCAATCGCTTCCGACTTTCCAGATTCAGTCTTGACAGTTTTGGGACATTGATGTATAAGAACTCCCCGCTGACATGTGTAGCCGACAAATCTCCGGTAAGGGTGAGGAACACAGCTATGGTTCGCGCCGCGACGCTTGAAGTGCCACAGGAGTTTTGCGGCACAAGGCTTGACAGTTTTTTGGTGAAGCGATTTCCGGATTTATCAAGGACAAGGTGCCAGCAAATGGTTCGGGAAGGTTTGGTGAAGGTTAACGGTGTTGTTGTGACCAAGCCGGGATTCATTTTGCGAGGCGGCGAACTCATTTGCGTCCAAATCCCTGAGCCCGAACCTTTGCCCCTGCAACCGGAACACATTCCTATACCCGTCCTTTACGAAGACGATGACTTGTTGGTCATTGACAAACCGCGGGGAATGGTAGTCCATCCCGGCGCAGGTGTTAAAAGTGGAACCCTTGTCAACGCTTTGCTGGGGATGGGCATCCCACTTTCAGATATTGCGGGACCTGAAAGGCTCGGAATTGTCCACAGGCTCGACAAAGGGACATCGGGAGTTATTGTGGTAGCGAAAACGAATTTCGCTCACCTTCACCTTGCCCGCCAATTCGCCGAGCACAAAGTTGACAAGCGTTATTTGGCGATTGTCGTCGGTGAACCCGATTTCGAGCACAAGGTTGTTGTTGCGCCTTTAATGAGGCACCCAGAAGACCCAGAAAGGTTCACAATCGCTGAAGGAAAAGGTTTTCGCCCCTCTCAAGCCGTTGATGCCGTGACTGAGATTTGGGTTCGGAACCGCTTTAAAGGATTCGCTTTGCTTGAGGTCAAGCCGATAACTGGGCGAACCCATCAAATTCGAGTCCACTTGCAACACTTAGGTTTGCCTGTGGTTGGTGATGAAACTTACAACGGACGCGCGAAAGCGATGAAAGTTGTTCGAGGACTCAGATGCCTTGATTTGCTTCAAGCCATCCAATCGCTCAACGGTCAAGCCTTACACGCATGGAAGTTGACATTTTCACACCCACGAACTAGGGACCCCATCACTGTCGAAGCCCCAATGCCCAGCGACATGAAGCGTTTGCTGGAACTTTTGCCTTCATAGAAACCCTTCTCGTGACAGTTGGTCGGAATTTTCGGACACACTTTTCAACCTGCGCCAACTCAACCTTGTGCCGACAAAGATTTCTGTGCTTGAATTCGGAACAAGGCTGCGCCCTCACACAAGCAGGGAAGCGGCTAAATATAGGCCCCTTCACGAAACGGCGGGGAAATTTGGGGCTCGTTGGGAATTGCCTTCAGAATTTGAGCAGGGCTACCTCTGCGTTCTTCGGTAGCCTTTCACCCAATTCGTCATCGCCTTGTGTCGACCTCCTGCCACTTGCGTTATTCGTTGTCTCCGTTGTTTTGTTTGTCTCCGTTTGAAGGCAGCGGGAATTTCTCCCACATCCGCGCCAAACACAAGCGAAGGCTGATCCCGCTAAAAATCGCCACAGTTGCCCCCACCATCAGCAGCCAAAACCTTTCCCCGCGCCAACCTTCGACAACGCACCAAAGTCCCCAAATTGCGAATAGAACTAACGCGAAAACCGCAGCGACCAATTTCAATGCTGCCTTGGCTGGAACATCTGCAGCCCGCAACCTCACCCAAAGCAGCAGCATGGCGAAAACGAAAGGCAGCAGACCGATCAACAAATCAGGCAAAGTCACCATATCAACTCACCGCTTTAAGCATGACGCGGGCAGCACAAACCTCTTCGTCCTTGCCCGAAAATTTCACGGCGCTTTGCAGAATTTTCCGCGGTTTTTGGCAACGGTCGCCTTCACTGAAGGATGGCTTTCTTAAGCCCGAGATTTAGGCGCCTTGAAAGACGCATTTGCCCGGAGAGCCGGACCTTTGGTTCGGCGAAATTAGCCATCAAAAGAAGTCACAGCAGAGAGTGAGCCTTCTTTTTCCTACTCATCACCCGTAAGTCCCAAAAGGCGAGAGTAAGTAACGCCAAACTTGAGGGCAGCAGAAAAGCGGCCAGAGGTGAACTGTAGCGAAGCGCAATCCCACCAAGAACTGGACCGAAAATGCCACCTGCACCTACACCGGCCTCGTGGCGAGAACTTCCCTTGACGCTTTCCCCCTGAGTTGTCACTGAAAGGTAAAGGCTGAGCATGGTTATCAGACCAGCAACTATCCCAATTGCGCCCAAAACCAACGCCATCAACCATTTGCTTGAAACAACTCCAACCCAAATTGTTAAGCCGCTCAAAATCAACTTCGTTCCAATTACCCAAGCCCATGTGACCTTGCGAATAACGAAAGGAGCTGTCAAGAAGGCGATGATCTGACCTGCAAAAAGCAAAAACAGCAGCCCACTAATCTGACTCTCTGTCCAACCCCACTGCTTGCCGAGTTTTGGGAGCAGCACAACAATCTCAATCACTGCAAAGGAGCGCACGAAGTTCCCCCATTGAGCGGCGGTGACGATGGGTGGAATTTGAAGGTTCCGGTCATCACGGCTTTCATCGGAAACCTTAACATTTGGAAGCGGCGCAACGAAAGATGAAAGAGCAACTGCACCGCTCACCAATGTCCCTATCACGAACGGAACAATTGGATGAAGTTCAAAAAGGACACCCCCCAAACCAGTCCCAACCATCCTCCCACTGCTCCATGAGAGGTTGTAAACCTGTAAAGCAAAGAACAAACGATTGGGCGATACACCCACTCCAGACATTGCCTGAGTTGCGGGCCAAAAGAAAGCGTAAAAGATGCCGGTGAGAAAGTTGGCTGCGCCCAAAAGGGGCAAGGATTGAAGCCAAACGGCCAGCGTCATCAAGCCGCAAAACAAGGTTACGAGGGAACTTCCAAAGACGATGCTCGTCCTTCTTCCCCACCGGTCTGTCAAGGGTTGTGCTAAAAAGCAAAAAACAGTGTAGCCGGCAAGGGCTGCCGAACCAATGACTCCAACCCATTGAGCATCAGCTTGTAACTGAACTGCTGTCATCGGAATGGCAACGGAAAGCAAACCACCTCCAAAATCCATCGCTACTGCCAGCCCGCAAGCTTTCTTCCAAACACTGCTATCGTCCATCAAAGCATCTCCCTTTCGTTTTTGGTCTTTTGCTCAGGCAAGTAAATTTTGGCTGTTTTTCCAACAGTTGGTGACCGTTCCTTTCAAAAGCTGTCGTAAATTTCGGTTTTTGCATGGCACAAATTATTTAGCGCCGATAAGAAGCTTGAGGTAGAAAAACCAACAAGGTTCTACCCTGCCCTACACGGGCTGCCATAAAGTTTGCGGATGTCGGTGATTGGAAGCTGGCTCCCGTCCAACTGGGAAGTTCGTTCCAGCCAAACCTAGATGCGGCACCTCAAAAGCATCGCTTTCTAGAAAGCAAAACCATCATTTGCCGAGAATGTCAAGCTCAGCGGCTTTTGTGGTCATAGTCCACAAGCGTTGGTAGGCGAATTCAAGCAGCGGGCGCAGGTTAATGACATCCTCACGGTTGTAAGTCAACAGTAAATTCAACGCCTTCTCATCCCCGTAATCTCGCCATTTCCACCATAGGTGAACGGCATCCCAACCACTCAATCCTTGAGTTTCAGGCGAGCGTTGTATCCCAAGTTGAACTTCCACGCCCTTCAACCCACCCCTGTATCCCAACCGTCGAAGTAGCGGACACAAGTCAATGTGCAAAGGTGGTAACCGCCAATCAGGAAAATTCGCCCTTAAAACGGGCAAATCAAATCCATTGCCGTTGTAGGTGACAACGATGGCAGACTTTTCAAGCCTTTCCCGAGCTTCTTCCATGTCATCAATGCCGCGAATGAAGGCGAAATATTCCCGCTGATCCGCAATCCCCAGAACGGTTATTTTGTTAGTCCCATCAGTTTCAACATCCAAGAACACCACTTTCTCAGCAAACTCGCGAACAGCCCGCCACCAAGAAGACTTAGGCAAGCGCTGGGCAAAATATGACGCCTTTAGCTCTTTCAGCGCTTTCAATGACGCTTCCGCTTCCCGACGCCAACAGTCCCAAAAACTCCTCCAAAAAGACGGCGCGGGTCTTGATAGAATTGAATTCCAGTCAACGTAACCGAACCACCACAAGGCTCGTTCCCGTCTCTCCCCGACTTTGTGAAAATGAAGAAAAGTCCGCACTAACACGAGACTCCTCACCCCTGGTGATTTTGCCACTTTGCCCAAGGTGAAAAACTCGCTTCGGGCTGCGATTTTGCACGACTGGAAAAAATTTTTAGCTCAATAGATGGTTGTGACCCTTGAGTGACCAGAAAGGTTTTTTAGGGCACACCAAAAGCTCCTTTTTGCTGTCCGCTAAAGAGCCATGCAACTTCACGCCTGGAAGGTTTCTCAGCTCACGCTTTCTGTCTGTGAATCTGCCCTTCCAAAGCCGACCTGGAATCGTCAACTCCGAATATCGGCAGCATTGGCTTGAGTCTTCAGTTCTTTCAATGACGGGTTTCCGTCGAACGCCGAATCTGTTTACAAGCGATTTTGAAAACCCATAACACCCTGCAACGGGGAAACGGCGTTTAAGCGAATTTCGCGCTTAAGTTTCATCCCGACTCAGCACCTGTTTGACCAAAAGTTTTAATCCTTTGGTGTTAACACACTTCTAAAAGTAATTTAAGCCGCACGCTTGTTCTGATTTTAGCCTGATGTCTTATAGCCATTTCGTCGTCTGCATTCAAGACTTTCACTGTGATGGTGTAAGATGGGGCGAAATTTCCAACACGACCGCACGGGGATGAGGGGGCAGAAAACACTACCTCCCCACAAGTGCAGCGCATTGGTTTTAATTTGAACAAAAATTGTCAAGTTGTCGTTAATTTAGTAAAAATTTAGGCGACCGGATCCTGTCTTGTGATTGAGTTGAGCAGCCTTAGCAAGGCTTCACCAGCATGACATGAGTTGATGGAAAGCGGCAGGGTGCGAAGAAACCCCAGCAGGAGGTGGCAATCATGCACAGTTTGTGTTGGGTTTTGAGGATGTGCAGGACAGAATTGCCAGAGGAATTTGTCCTGCGGGCGGAGGGCACTTATTGGCGATGTTATTTGTCAGATGATGGGTCAGTGAAGTTAGTCAGTTTGAGAAACCTTGTCGGAACAGAGAACTTACCTGTCATCGAACTTTCAGAATTGCAGAAGCGAGTCAAGCAATTGTTAGGGATTGCGGGGTGAATTTTACAGGCTCAACTTTAGTGGTGACTGCTTTCGACAAGCCACGATTTGGCTTTCAAAGTCGACGAACTCAAGTTTTCGGAGAGCGAATTTTGGTGTTAGGGAAAGCCACTTTCCGGCAAAAGATTACCGCTCACAAGTCGCTTATGGCAATGCATTGACAAACTCGAGTAAAATGGGTAAATCATCTCATCAAGAGGTTCGCCCTCATCTTGTGCTTCTGCTTGGCTGGAGATTTGCTTGAAGGACACCTCGACCGAACCTAAAACAAAGGAAGGAGGGGAGAATTCTATGTTCAGTAAGCGAAGGGAGTTCATCTTCTCAGTAGGAGTGTTGTTATTGGCTTCGTTTACAGTTTCAGCTGCACCTTTTCAAGCAGGTCAAATCTTCATCGCTTATGGCAGCAACAATGTAGGCGTGTTTGCGGATACAGTTTCGCTGAAGGGAACATCCGTTCAAAAACTTTCAATTTCGCCCAGTGGTTTCACAACCTCAAGCGCTTCTCTTGCAGGCGGTGGAGTTGCTTTAGATGAGTTTGGAAACTTGTATGTGACTGTGCAATACTTATCCGGCACGAACCAAAACAGGGGTATCATCAAATTTAACCGTGATGGGTCCATAGCATGGAGGGCTGACAGCAGAGGCTCCCTGGATTATAGGGGCATCGTCGCCAGTGCGTCTTTAGACAGGGTTTTCGTTGCAACCGAGGGTGGTAGAGGAGCATCAGGAATTCACGTTTACCGAGCCAGTAATGGGGAAAAGATTGCAGAGTTTGGTGGCACTCTTGCGTACCGCGATTTGGCTTTGGATGGAAAGGGAAACCTTTACGCTTTGAGACATAACGAAGTAAGGTTTTGGAGTGCAGGAAACTTTTCGGGTTTAGGAACATCTCTTTTCACCATCCCGCAAGAAGAGCCACGAGCAATCGTGGCTGACGAAGACGGCAACATCTACATCTCCTTTGAGAGAACAAAAGTTGTGCGAAAATACAGTTCGAAAGGTACGCTTCTCGCAACATACTTAACCCCTGGTGGAGTAGGTACACTTTTCGGTCTGGATTACGATCCAGGCACGAAAAGGCTCTTCGCTAGCCACACGGGAACAGGGGTAGGTCAAATCCTGTGGATTGAGAGAAATGCCTCCGACGGGGCAGTGATGAAAGCCTTTGGTCCAAAAGACCTTTCGGGCGTTCGTTGGCTTGCCGTTTACCCAACGCCTGAACCTACAACCGCAATGCTTCTTGCAGTAGGTCTGTTATTGCTAAAGCGAAGACTCAGGAAAGGTTAAAGGCGATTTCCGAATAACCGCGCTTGATGGGACAGGATTTCAAAATATGCCGACCAAACTCTCGTGCTTGCAAGCTCCCAGATAGGGAAAAAGTCAAAGGGGTTTAGGTGCCTATCATAACTGCTTATTGCCAACTTTTGAGGGCTGACCATGCAAAAACTTGATATCCTTAAACAATCTTTGGAACAGGCTCGCAGGTGGCGTTGCCCGCCTCACTGGCAACTTGACGATTGGCGAGAGGAACTCCTCGCTGTTGCTTTGGCCGCTTTGTGGGAGGGGTTGAATAGCGGGATTTGTTCGGAGCAGAAACTCCGACAGTTTGTCACTGCTGCTTTGATGAAGCGTTACCGAGATGAGTGGAACTACGGAGTCCGTTGGATTCAAGCCCCCTCACAGCAAGATAGCGAGGACAACAGCGAAGGGGAAAATGGCTGGGACTTGTGGGATTGGGTCGGGAGTGAAACTAAGCATAACGAAGAAGAAGTCAACTGGCTTGCTATAGTCATCCGAAAAGCGCTCTCAAATCTTCCCGAAGAGGAACGATACCTGATCGAGCGAAAGTTTTGGGATGGAGCGACAGAAAGGGAAATTGCACGAGAACTCGGAATATCCCAGCCAGCACTTAACAAACGCCTTAAACAAATTTATAAGCGATTGAGAGCAATGCTGGAGTAGTTAGGCGCTGGCGAAACCTACCCAAGGTTTCCCCTCTGGAGGGACGAGCTTCAAAGTGAGCAGAAAGATATTTCGGTAGTGCGGGAGCATGACCCTCCAGTGAGATGAAAATTTTGTTGTGCGTTAATTGTTACTAATCAAATTTCCCACTCTGCCTACTTGCCTACCTGCCTATTCTCCCATCCATCCAAAAACCTGCGCTTCGCATAGGCACTTCACACCCCGCACCCATTCTTGGTTATCAAAACCGCCCCTAAGTCGTAATTATATAGTGAGGGTGGGGAAAACCCGCCAAACAAAAGGAGGATGAACGAAGATGGGGAATATTTCTCGGATCTGGCTAGTGTTGGTCATAAGCGTGTCTTTGGGGCTAACTTCCCTGTGGGTTGCCCCTGCGAAAGCAGCACCGTTAACGACAGTTGATTATGCAACTTTCTCGGGATGGCTTGGCCCTGTTGTGGCTCCTCCCCTAACCAGCGTTTTTGATTTTGAGCCTAGTGGAGGTCTCTATCCAGGACCAGATGGGGAGGTGGTGAGTGTAGTCTATTCGGGAATAGGACCGGTTGCTAACCTTTACGTATACGTATACCAAATCAAACACTACTCTTCCCCTCCTTCTTCCGAAAGAAAAGTAGACGGAATTTCATTTGACCTTTTCGGACCTTGGGCTGTGCCAGGAGTTCTTAACCCTGGAACGGTCGCTTTCCAAGTTGCAGGTACTGGAGATAAGTCGCTTTCCGATGCCACAATCACCCCTGGTCTTCCTGGTATCCCGCCTTCAATTTCGTTTTCCCTTCTACCCCCAGACTTCTTACCACCTGGAAAAACGACATGGCTTTTTGGTTTCTTTAGCCCAATGCCTCCGACTACAACTATTGCAGATGTCAAAGATACAGGAAGGACACTCTTGTCACCGCAAGTTTACACTCCAACCCCCGAACCATCAACTTTCGTCCTCTTAGGCATGGGACTCTTAGGAGGAATCTGGTGGCGAAGACGATTGAAGTGATGGGGCAAAACAGAAACGAAAGGCGGGGATGAGGGATTAGTCTCTCATCCCCGCTTTTTTCTTTTCCTCACCTCAGTCGGACGATGCTTCCATCAGGATTGATTTTCCATGTGCCTTGCCCCCATTTCCTGTTTACGAGAGCAACAGTATGATACATTGCTTCACTGAATTTGGGAAGAGTGATCCTGACGGAGGTTGCTCCGTTGGGGAAGTCCTTACCAGCAACAAGGAAAAGTCTGAAACCGAGGCTGTCAGGGCATGCCTGGACAGAGATAGTCCACAAGCCATCTGGATCGTAAACTTCAACAACTGTCGGTGATGACTGGGAGACCAATGTCACATTCCCATTGCTTTTGCCAAAGAGGAAGCGTGATGTTCCATCGTCATTGCTAATTGGATTACTGTTAGATCCGCCACATCCTGCGACGAGAAGCAAAGCGCTGACGATAGTTGTGAGACCAAGCAAAATCATGGTTCGCTTCAACATCTTGAATCATCCTCCTTTTGTTTGGATTTTTTTGTTTTCTGAGGTGTTTCCCGGTTCGCCTTTACCGTCCCGTCACCCGAACAACCTTTTCGCCGTATCCCTTTAGGGTTCATCTCCTGATGAATTGAATTCTGGGAGAACTTCCCAGTGAGCCGATTTTTCAGTCCCTGGAGG
>JANZZQ010000272.1 GCA_026419315.1 Armatimonadota bacterium
TCTTCCCGATCGGCAAAAACTGGTATGCCTGCACAATCTTAAACGCCCCGACAAACCCAACCGAAGAACTTTCTTGGCGCGATTACGGTCGCTTCGGTTTCTTCTTCCGCCGCTCTCTAAGAAAGGGTGAGACCTTGTCAGTTTTTTACAGGTTTGTCGTTGAGCCCTTGAGAGAGCCCGAACGGACTATGGAAGCAAAGGAGAGGGTTCGCAAAAACGCTCAAGCGCTTTACGAGGATTTCGTCAGGCAATTTCCCCATTGAAAAATAAACTCAACCTTTCAAAGCCGCACACCAACGGCTGTCAGCAGAGGCAGGGAAGGTTGAATTTCATTTGGCTATGTTTCGGCTCAAAGTCACCAACTTGAGTTCAAAAGCAAAAACTTCACGCACACGGGTGTCGGGACTTCAACGATGCGACCGGTTGACTCCAACTTGCCTGTCTGTGAATCAATGCGGAAGACCACGATGTTGCCGCTGTCTTGATTGGCGGCGAAAAGGTAAACCCCAGTTGGGTCTATGCCAAAGTTTCTCGGAGTTTTGCCTTGAGTCGGTTGGTGACCGCAGGGCGATAGTTTACCTGTCTTTTCGTCAACAGCGAAAATCGCAATGCTATCGTGCCCGCGATTTGAGCCGAAAAGAAAGCGTCCTGAAGGGTGAACCTGAACTTCAGCGGTCGTGTTGCTGCCGTTGAAACCTTCGGGTAAAGTTGAAACCGTTTGAAGTTCGCTCAAGGCTCCTTTGGCGTCATCGTAGCGG
>JANZZQ010000273.1:0-399 GCA_026419315.1 Armatimonadota bacterium
GCCACTGATGACGGGCTTCTCGTTTCGGTAGGCAGCGATTGTCACGGGAGATTTTTCCGTGCCTGAATGTTCGGGAGTGAGCGTAATCGGTTCGCTCAGAAAGTAAGTTCCGCTGCGAAGGTAAATGTTGACAGGTTGCTTGAGGGTTCCACCTTGTCGCTGCTTTAGTGCCTTCACTGCGTCCAATGCCCGTTGCAAAGTTGCGAATGGCCCGTCGGTTTTGGTTCGGTTCGGTGAAGCCAGTCGCCCGCTCCACAAGTTGTTTCCGTTGGGTGCGACATAAAAGTTGATTGCTACTGGTTTTTGAGCCCTCACGAAATTCACCCCCAACAAAATGCTCATTGCAACCCCAACAATTACCGCTGCCGTCCATCTCATCCGCCATCACGCTCCATTTAG
>JANZZQ010000273.1:409-729 GCA_026419315.1 Armatimonadota bacterium
CCATTTAGTTGAGAACTTTCCAGTGAAAGTTTAGAGCAGGCTGAGACAAAAGAGAGGGTTTGAAGCGTTAGAGGAAAGCAAAAACCTCACTCATTCCAGCGCAAGAAACGGCAGGGGTTGAACGGGGAGGTTGAAGGAAACTGTGAAATGAAATCTGTCAAGACCGGCTCCCATTTTTTCACTTTCGTTGACAGTTTTTCTCCGCCGCCTCTAAAAAACGCCTTGTTTTCTTGTTTTTTCCTCTTCTGGTGGGCGGTGGAGGAATTGAACCTCCGACCTTCTGCTTGTAAGGCAGACGCTCTCGCCACTGAGCTAACCGC
>JANZZQ010000274.1 GCA_026419315.1 Armatimonadota bacterium
GGAGATAACACACTTAAGCTTTGGAATATAATTAGTGGAATGGGGGTAGATATATTTAAAGGACATGGTGATTTTGTCTCTTCAATAGCTTTCTCCCCTGATGGAAAGTTTATAGTCTCTGAAAGTAGGGGTTATACACTTAAGCTTTGGGAAGTAAGTAGTGGCAGGGAGATAAGATTATTTAAAGGGCATGTTGATAATGTTACCTCAGTAGCTTTCTCCCCTGATGGAAGGTATATTGTTTCTGGAAGTGATGATACAACACTTAAACTCTGGGATGCAGCAAGTGGAAGGGAGATAGGTACATTTAAAGGGCATAGTAAGTGGGTTACCTCAGTAGCTTTCTCCCCTGATGGAAGGTATATTGTCTCTGGAAGCAAGGATAACACACTTAAGATTTGGGATATAAGTAGTGGAAAGGAGATAGGTACATTTCAAGGGCATAGTTATTTTGTCTCTTCAATAGCTTTCTCCCCTGATGGAAGATATATTGTCTCTGGAAGTTGGGATAAAACAATTAAGTTATGGGAAGTAAGTAGTGGCAGGGAGATAAAGACATTTAAAGGGCATAGTAGTTGGGTTAGGTCAGTAGCCTTTTCCCCTGATGGAAGGTATATAGCCTCTGGAAGTGGAGATAACACACTTAAGCTTTGGAATATAATTAGTGGAATGGGGGTAGATATATTTAAAGGACATGGTGATTTTGT
>JANZZQ010000275.1:0-276 GCA_026419315.1 Armatimonadota bacterium
GGGGAAAGGTTGGCAACGTTTGATTGTCAAAAAAGATTTTGCTGGCATTGAACGTTTCATCTTTGCTCAGAGGTGAGTAGAAAGGTGAATTGGCAACGACAAACTGAGCGACGACATTTAGCATCATACATCATCTGCGTGATTACTGTTGCTGCGCTTGTAGTTGCCACTTGGTGGATTCGTCCAAGGCCTGAGGAACTTGGTTTGTGGTGGCAAGAGGTTAAGCAACAACTAAAACCATCACGAATCCTGCAGAAATTGAAAGCCACTCGTTAC
>JANZZQ010000275.1:286-698 GCA_026419315.1 Armatimonadota bacterium
CTTGCAAGACGCTCACTATGCTGTCACACAGCAAAACTGGGAGAAAGCAGAGCAATTGCTTAAGCAAGCGGCAAAAGTTGACCCCCATAATCAAGAAGCGTGGCAATTACTAATCATGGTTTTGGTGCGTCAAAACAGATGGGACGAGGCGAAAAACTTGGTGGCAAAAATCCAAGATAAGAAAGTGAAAGCGGAAGCATTACTTGTTCTCGCTGATATCGCCTATATGCAACGCAATTGGGAAGAAGCGGAGAAGGTATACCAACGAGTTATTGAACTTGATCCGGACAACGCAACTGCTTTGAATAATTACGGCTACATGCTCGCCGAGCTTGGTAAAAGGTTAGATGATGCAGAAAAGATGATTCGTAAGGCATTGGAAATTCGTCCCAATGAACCAGCGTTCTGGGAC
>JANZZQ010000276.1 GCA_026419315.1 Armatimonadota bacterium
CCCAAGCCAGTTCCCGTTCCGTCATTCCTACCTTCAACACCTTCAACGCTTGTTCAAAGGCGGCGTCGGCGAGTTGCGCTGCTTGTCGGATGTGAGCCAATTCCCTTTCATCTTTCACCGCCCTCAGATCCTCAACGATACCGACAACGCTTTCAAGCCTGATTTTCGTCCCTTTCAGTTCACCCTTTATTTTCTCCAAAAAAGCGACCGTGCAATACCGACTCTCAAAGCCGACGCGGTGACCTCCTGCTCGTTTCAAGATGTTTGCGATTACCCTGTCGCTCATTCTTGTGATGACGATTTTCACGCCTGTTCCTTTCGTTTGTTCTTTTGCCTGCAACTTGTATCGTCCGTCAGTAACAAGCCAAGCGCAGCCATCCCGACCGACAATCAAAATGCCTGCACTACCGGTGAAACCTGTCAAGTAACGGACACTGGCTCGGCTGAAAACAATTAAAGCGGTCAACTTCTCCTCCTTAAGTCTGCTTCGCACCCGTTCCAACCGCTGGCGACAAGTTGCTTGCATCTCCCAATTCGCCTCCATAGCCTAAATGTCAAGCCAACCTTTCAAAAGTTTGAGGCAAGTTCAACTTCTAAGTCAGTGGCGATGGTGAAAAAGTCACCGTGCTAAGGGAGCGTTTCCAAAACTATGTATTCGTTCGTGTAAACGCACAGGGACTGTCTCTTATACACAT
>JANZZQ010000277.1 GCA_026419315.1 Armatimonadota bacterium
CTCGCTTCACCATTTCCACCGTTCCATCCGCTGACGCATTGTCCACAACGATAACCTCAAAATCCAATTTGCCAGTCCCCAGTCCCCGATCCCTAGTCCCCAAAAGCGATTGAAGGCACTCCCTTAAATCCTCTCGGACATTCCAACTCACAATCACGATTGAGAGCAATGGCAAGTCGCTCATTGCGTTCCCTCGCTCTGTGTTGGCAGTTCCGCTTCTTCAACCAGCATGACAGGAATGCCGTCACGAATTGGGTATCTCCGACCGCATTTCTTGCAAACCAGCCTCATGATGTCGGAGCGAAGTTCCAAGTCGCCACGACAATCTGGCACTGGGCAGCACATGATTTCAAGCAACCATTGAGGTATGATTTCCTGCTGCTCCGCCATTCCCTTTCACCTCGCAATCAAGTGTTGGTGGCAAATCAATTTGCTCTCCGATGAATTCAATCTGCCTGCAGGTTTTTCGGGCAAAAAAAGAATGGCACAAACTTTGTTAGGATGCAGGCAACCCCAAATTTTTCGGGCAGCCTCTATCCACTAAGGAAAAACATCGGCGCTGCATGGGCAGCGCCTTCCAAGTAAGTGCACCATCGCAACTCGCTCAACGAAAACTTTCCCAAACGATGTCGCTCCTCATTATCTTCGTCAAGCCTTAAACTCCCACCATCATCTTTGCC
>JANZZQ010000278.1 GCA_026419315.1 Armatimonadota bacterium
GGCGAGAATTTTCCCGCCGCCTAAAGACGACGCTCATAGGCTTCGTCAGAGACTATGAGCTAAAGCCCATAGCATGGTTGCGAAAAAACATTCACCAACAACATTTGAAGTAAAGAGCAACGGAATCTTTCATCTCAAATGCCCTGAAAACAACCTTCTGTATTACAGAATAACACCAATAGTTACTACAGGGTAACTTTTGGGATAAATGAAATTAGTCTCACATTAACAACTACTGAGAAAGAATTATTGGCTCCGGGGGCAGGACTCGAACCTGCAACCCGCGGGTTAACAGCCCGCCGCTCTGCCTGTTGAGCTACCCCGGAACGAAGGGCAATTTTATAATGCCACAAAAGTTTGGGGATGTCAACAACACTTAGGGATAAAAGTTGCGCCCGTAGGATGTCAAGTGATGAAAGTCTCTGAAAGTTTCATGATGATGACCAATTCAGATACCATAACCCAAGTTGTTACTCTGAAATAAAATGAGATAAAAGAGGCAGTGCAAATAGTCCCTGATAATTGCCATCATTTCTTCAACAACAATCTATCATTGTCACCGCTTGAACCCTCTTTTCAAGACACGAACTCAAAACACTTCCAACAATCTTCGCTAATCTCCTTGCCCCCTTCTTTTCCTCTCC
>JANZZQ010000279.1 GCA_026419315.1 Armatimonadota bacterium
CGGCGACGGAAAGTTCCGCTTTGACGGGATCACCATTTGCATCGCGGACTTGAATCGTCAACCTTGCAGGCTGGTGGGGTTCGTAAACCTTTTGGTCGGTCTTGACGCTAACTTGAAGCCGAAAACCGTCAAGTTTGAACTTTATCGGCTTGACCTGTTGCGCAAACTTCTTTTGGTAAATTAACGAAGCGGTCACATACGCGTTCGGCAAAAGTTCACTTGGGAGCGGAACTTTCCATTCCGCAAACCCGTTTTCCAGTTTGAGCAGGCGGGCTGCGTAGATTTTAGAGCCTTCAACCGTAACCAACACGGCTGCATTCTGCAATCTGCTCTGGACAGCGACTTTCGCTTCCTCACCAACTTGGTATTGGGTTTTGTCAAGCCAAAGTTGGATTGGTGGGAGTTTAGGGGGAAGAGTTGGTGCTCTCGTAAAAGAAACAACCCAAACATGGGATTCTGCGCCGATGGCGTTTCGCCTTTGGTCGTAAACCGTCGCCTCCACCACCCACTCCCCAGTTTCGCTGGGGGCAAATTGCCACTCAGTTTCCCCGTTTGCATCGGTTTTGCTTTGCCCTTGCAGTTGCCAACGAATTTTTATGTCCTCCCCTCCCACCCACTCCACCCAACCAGCACGCCAATAGAC
>JANZZQ010000280.1 GCA_026419315.1 Armatimonadota bacterium
ATTTCATGCACTCCTGCTATTACAACAAACTGACAGTTTATGCCACATTGTGTAGCAAATCGGTTGTGTTAGGCTATCGTCTGACCACAAGGTTTTCCAACACATTTCAAATGCCCCTACTGTTGTTTACAATTCGTTCACTGTCTGGTTCAACTACAGCCAATGCATCACGAAAATTCAATTTGCCTTCGTAAATTGCGCGACCGATGATGCAACCGACGACGCCCAATGGTTCAAGCAATTTGAGTTGGCGGACATGTTCAACGCTTGCAACCCCACCTGAAGCGAGCACATTTGCCTTGACAGTTTCTGCAAAATTTGCGATGGCTTCAAAGTTAGGTGCTGTCATCATCCCATCACGCAAAATGTCGGTGTAGACGAACCAACGAACGCCAGCGTCCAGCATCCTTTTGCCAACATCCGCAGGTGACAAATCCTGAGTTTCCGTCCAACCGCGAACGGAGACTTTACCTTCACGGACATCAACGGAAACCGCTATTCGCCCAGAGCCGAAATGTTTCACCGCTTCGTAGGCGAGCATTGGATTGACAATTGCGCTTGTTCCCAGAACAACTCTCTGGACACCCAGTCCAAAAACTCGTTCCAAAATCTCAAGGGAACGAACTCCACCGC
>JANZZQ010000281.1 GCA_026419315.1 Armatimonadota bacterium
GAACAGCGACATGGCAACCATGTTCTCCAAGTGCCAAGGCGATTGTGCGCCCTAAACGCTTAGCAGCACCTGTAACGAGTGCAACTTTGTTCTTCAGTTCCATGTTTATCACCTTGCTTCTCTCCGCGCCTTATCTGAGAAATGACTTTTGCGAACCGACAAACTTAGCAAAGAGCGCGAGCAGTTTGTTCTATTTGCCGCTCCTTGCGTCATAATTGGAACGAACTTTCACGAACGCAGACCTTGGGATTGATGAGGAAGGTCTCAGTTCATTACCTTTGATTGGCAATTGTTTTTCCGATCGTGCCGATGCTATTGGCTTTAGCCCAAAATCGCCAACAAATCTTATAGGTTTCGTCTTCGGATGGCAGCCAAGTGACTATTGGTTTGTCAAAAAATTTTGACAGCGATTGATTGTCGTGTAAATTTGGGAACAAGGGGGGAAGATGAGTGGCAGAACAGCGTCAGAGAGAAAGATGGGCAACGAGGATCGGCTTGGTTTTGGCAATGGCGGGAAACGCTATAGGTTTAGGTAACTTTTTGCGCTTCCCCGGACGCGCTGTCCGAAATGGTGGAGGCGCTTTCATGATACCCTACTTCATCGCCTACATTTTCATGGGCATACCAGTGA
>JANZZQ010000028.1 GCA_026419315.1 Armatimonadota bacterium
CATCCACCCACACCTTTGGATTCCGTTATCATTTGCGCTCGGAGCGTCCGTCGGATTGCGCCGTCCCATCGTCCTCTACCACCGTCAGGAACTTTTCTTTCCTTGTCGTGTGCTGGATTTGAGCAATCCAAGATGCCTTTTTGATGAACCTACCCCCAAAACACCACCGCCAGAGAAAATCCCCGAAGACTTTGAGAGTTTGCCTGAAGCAGAGAAACTCATCCTGCACCTTTGCATCAGCGACCGACACAATGTGCCGGACTTCAAAGCCCATCCTGAGCACGGGAAGGCTGTCAATGCAGGTTTAGTCTACCGCAAGGCTCTGGACACGAGCGAAAACTGGCTTGACTATGTGAAGTGGCTATATCGTGAGGCGAAACCGCTTTTGGGACGCTACAATCAGATTGACATTTGTCTGGTCTGCCCATCAGCAATTGCTTTCGCTTTGGGCATGGCTTTTTCCAGAACGCCAAAAGTAACCGTTTGCGATTACCAAAACGGGCGCTATGTCCCTGTCTTTTCTTTGTCGGAAATTGAGAAACGGTTGCCTTTTGATTGATTCTTTTCGTCCCTCTTTCGCACACTGCTCTTCGGCGAAAATGAGAGAGGGTGTGGAGAGTTTTTCGTTGGGGGGCAAGAGGGGAAAATTTTGAGCGCTTAATCTTTGCAAGCAGCACTTACTTGCCCCAAATTGAGGAAACAGAAGTTTTGGGACATTGAAGACAGCAAGGGCGAAAGGAGCCTGTTCGCCTTTTAGGGTAGCGACTTACCTGTCCTTGAAATTTCGCAGTGTCAGATGAAATCCTGCCCGACATTTTGAGGATTGGATTTGCTCGCCCTTGCACTTTCGCATTATTTTTGCTGGGTTTTGTTAGTCTTGTCTTGGTTATGGTGTTTCAACTTGCACCCGTCCTTTGAACCAAGGGGAGGGGGCTGAACATGCTTAGGTTTACTCGCCTCAAGTTTGAAGTGAGGGTGACGGATGAGGGTAAACTTCCGAGGTTTTTTGGTCCGACCTTGCGAGGCGCTTTGGGGCTGACTTTCCGAAAGATGGTTTGCGTAACTCACCTTGACGATTGTTCACCTTGCCTTCTTAGGTTTCAGTGTCCCTACACTCGCTTTTTTGAACCTTTTGCTCCTTCCGACCATCCCTTCTTTAGACGAATCCGACAAATGCCTCGTCCCTTCGTCCTTCAAGTCACACCACCTTCCGATAAGCCTTATTTGCTCCGAGTTGGCGAAACCCTCTCTTTTCGCATTGTCCTTTGGCATCAAATTGAAACTTTCCTACCCTACACCGTCATCGCCGTTCAAAAGACCTTTGAGAGAGGTATAGGGCAAGGTTTGAAAGCGAGGCTGGAGAGGGTTACCGCAGAAGTTGGTGAGGACGAGAAAGTTGTCTTTGAGGCTGAAGAGGGGCTGGTTTCGGCAAAAGTCCCTTCAATCCCGATTGAAGATGTGATGGTCACTCCGACTCGTCAAATCAATCGCTTGACCGTTCACTTCCTCACACCTACAAGGATAGACCTTTCAGGCAAGTTGCAGAACCCGATAACTTTCTCATCTTTGATCAAGGCTGCAAATGAGAGGGGGAGGGCATTGTTTTGGGCTTACGAGCAAAAAGAGCCAAATTGGAATGGAAGGGGATTAATTTTGGCTGCTGAAAGGGTTGAGATGGTCAGATGGGAGCAAAGATGGATGGATTTGCAAAGGTTTTCAAGAAGGCAAGGGGAAAAGTTGAAGGTCGGGGGAGTGATTGGTTGGGCAGAATTTTCGGACGAAGACCTTTCCCCCTTCTTACCCTTGCTTCGCTTGATGGAGTGGGTTCATGTCGGGAAGTTGGGAACAATGGGTTTGGGACAGATTATCGTGACTGCTTAAGTGAAGGACTTGTCAAGAGGGGTTGAGTTGTTGATTCATTTTGAATTTCGGGAATGGCGCGCCCGGAGGGATTTGAACCCCCGACCCAGGGATTAGAACTCCCCGGCTCTGTCCAGGCTGAGCTACGGGCGCGTCTTCGGGCTTAAAAATTTTAGCACGGGAACATTTGCCAGTAAAAAGATTAGCCGCATCGTCGCAAAGCCTTTGTCTCTCGGCAGTTGAACGAACTGAGGAAGGCTCCCTAAACTGTGGCTGGGGAACTGCTTCCAATCATCCGTTTGCCCCCTCGACCACTTTGCGAACCATTGTGGATTTTGTCGGACAGGCATTTTAAAATGTTGAAGCAGCAGCCAAACGGTTAGACCGAAGCCATTGATTGTCCGTTCGCTACCTTAACCGGTTGGGGAAAGAAAAAATGAACGGCCTGAAAATTTTGGTCATCGATGACGAACCAACGATGAGGAAGATGCTTCAACGTCTGTTGGAACGAGACGGGCACTTTGTCATAGCCGCAAGCACTGGTTCGGAAGGTATTGACATTTTCAAGAGTGCTTTGGCTCAGGGGGAACCCTTCAACCTCGTGATCACCGATTATGGGATGCCTCAAATGAGCGGGGGGCAAGTGGCGAAATCCATAAAAACACTATCACCATCTACGCCGGTCATTCTGCTTTCGGGTTGGGATTCTGCATCCTCCATTGACGACGATGTTCTTGTGGCGGTGGATTGCCTCCTCAACAAACCCGTCACTAACCAAGAGATTCGCGCCGCTATCAAGGATGTAGTGACGGGGTATCGCCCCTGCGAATGAGGTGTTCCCAACGGCTAAACTTCGGCGTTGGGTGGAAGAACGCTCCCCAGATTTAGGCTCCCTCACCATTGACGCCCTGCCGGGTTATAATTTGCCTGATGACATGTTTTGCAAGGAGGCGATGTCCCTTGTCCCGTCCTGAAAGAGTCTTCCTTTACGACACGACTTTGCGCGATGGTGCTCAGGCGGAAGGGGTCAGTTTTTCGTTGGAGGATAAAATTCGCATTGCCCAGAAGTTGGACGAGTTCGGAATCCACTACATAGAAGCAGGGTGGCCCGGCAGCAACCCCAAAGACAACGAGTTCTTTAAAATCGCCCGCGATATGGAATGGAAGAATGCGAAGTTGGTTGCTTTTTCTATGACCCGCCGGAAAGGAATGAAAGCGGAGGACGACAATAACATCATCACCCTGATCAACTGCGGGACCCCTGTAGTGGCCATTGTGGGAAAGACTTGGGATTTTCATGTCACTGAGGCTTTGGGCACAACTTTGGAGGAAAACTTGAGAATGATTGAAGACACAATAAGACTCGCCAAGCGAGAGGGCAAAGAGGTTGTCTACGATGCAGAGCACTTTTTCGACGGCTATAAGAGCAACCCCTCTTACGCTTTGGAGACGATATTGGCAGCGCAGGAAGCGGGCGCGGACTGGATCGTCCCTTGCGATACCAACGGTGGAACTCTACCCCACGAGATTGAACAAATTCTGGCGGAAATTAAGCCCCACTTGAAAGTCCCAATGGGAATTCACACCCACAATGACAGTGACACTGCAGTTGCCGGAGCTATAGCGGCGGTCCTTCAAGGCGTCACTCAAGTTCAGGGCACAATTAACGGCATTGGTGAACGGACGGGCAATTGCAACCTCATCTCCGTTATCGCTAACCTGGAATTGAAGTTGGGAATTCATTGCGTTGGGAAGGAAAAGCTTCGCAAGCTGACGGAACTCAGTTACTTCGTTAGCGAAGTTGCGAACTTAGTTCCCAATGACAAGCAACCGTTTGTGGGCAAAAGTGTTTTCGCTCACAAGGGCGGTATGCACAGCGACGCTGTCATGAAACGCCCAGAAACTTACGAACATATCCCTCCCGAACTGGTGGGAAACAAAAGGCGAATTCTTGTTTCCGAGTTGGCTGGACGGGCTGCAGTGGTTGCAAAGGCAGCTGAGTTCGGAATTCACCTTGACAAACGCTCACCGGAGGTTGCCCATATAATCAACGAAATCAAAAGACGAGAGCGGGAAGGTTACGAGTATGAAAGCGCTGACGCTTCTTTGGAATTGCTCATCCGCCGGCATTTGGGTTTGAGGAGGAAGTTCTTCGAACTCGTCAACTTCACCGTTGTGGTTACCCACCGAAACGGCGTCATCACAGCGGAGGCAAAAGTGAAAGTTCGCGTCGGCGACGAAGAACTCGTCACGGCTGCTGAGGGGGATGGTCCCGTTCACGCATTAGACATGGCTTTGCGAAAGGCACTTGAAAGTTTCTACCCTGAACTTAAGAGCGTCAGGTTGACCGATTACAAAGTTCGTGTCGTTAACAGCGAAGCGGCGACTGGGGCGAAAGTCCGAGTTCTCATCGAATCGCGGGACGAGACAGGGGTTTGGACGACAATAGGAGTTTCCACCAACATCATTGAAGCGAGCCTTATTGCCTTACTTGACAGCCTTGAATATGGACTGCTTCGCAAGTTAGGGGCTCCCGTTTTGGCTACGCCGACTGCCACCGCAATGAGATGATAAATCCCCGATAGCGAGAAAAATGGAGGTGGGCACGATGATTGTTGAACCGGGGAAAACCCGCGTTGGTTGGATTGGGACTGGGGTGATGGGGCGATGGATGTGCGAGCATGTGATGAACAAAGGCTATGAGGTGACTGTTTACAACCGGACGAAAGCGAAGGCTCAACCTTTGTTGGACAAAGGAGCTCGTTGGGCTAATTCCCCTAAGGAAGTTGCGGAGCAATCTGATGTCGTTTTCACAATGGTTGGCTTCCCTTCCGATGTCCGTGAAGTTTACTTTGGCGATAACGGGATTTTGGCGGGAACAAGGCCAGGCATGATTCTCGTTGACATGACGACAACCGAACCTTCCCTCTCAAAAGAAATTTACCAGGCAGCAAAGGCGAAGGGGGCAACTTCCCTTGACGCTCCCGTCTCGGGCGGTGATGTTGGCGCCCGCGAAGCACGACTTTCAATTATGGTTGGCGGTGAAAGGGAAGCCTTTGAAACGGTGCTTCCCCTTTTTGAGGCAATGGGTAAAAACATCGTCTATCAAGGAGGTCCCGGCGCAGGACAACACACGAAAATGTGCAACCAGATTGTCATCGCTGGAACAATGGTAGGCGTCTGTGAGGCTTTGCTTTACGGCTACAAAGCAGGTCTGAACTTAGAGACGGTGTTGCAATCTATAAGCAAAGGTGCTGCCGCTTGCTGGACGCTTGACAACCTTGCACCTCGCATCCTTCAGCGCAACTTTGACCCCGGCTTCTTCGTTGAGCATTTTGTCAAGGACATGGAAATCGCTTTGAGGGAAGCAGCTCAGATGAACTTAGTGCTGCCCGGTTTAGCTTTGGTTCACCAACTGTATGTCGCGCTGAAAGCCAACGGTCACGGCAAGAAAGGGACTCACGCCTTGATGCTTGCCCTCGAGCAATTATCTAACACAACCGTTATTCCCGAAGGGAAGTGAGTGCTTCCGTTACTTGACAATTTGTCTAACCTGACAAGGTGAAGGGCTGATGAAGCCTGTCCATTTATGCGCCTTGCTCCCACCTGAAGCGGAAACCTATTTCAAGCAGCTTCTGTCGTGGCTTCATGCCCGTTATGTCCAAACCTTCAATGGAAATCACTGGCGCGCTACTTTGCCTTTCAGTTCCGAGGCGTTATTGCAAGTCAACTGGCTGTGTGAGAAATTGAGGGAACAGGTTCACGGTTTTTCGTTATATGCTTCATGGGGAGTTCCTGCCCCAGATTTCCCGTTCGCGCCGTTCCCTTTCAACTTGCACGTTGAAACCGGGATTTTCGGAACAGGTAAACATCCAACAACCCAAATGTGCCTTACTGCCCTCCAGCATTTACCTCTCAAAGGGAAATGGGTCCTCGACATCGGGACTGGTTCGGGCATTTTGGCCGCTGCCGCTTTGTCCCAAGGCGCCAAAGTAGTGGCGACCGAGATCTCTTTTACCGCTGCTAAGCAAGCCCACAAGAACTTGTCCGTTTACGAGAGTTCTTCGTGGGCGGTCATAGTTTGTGATTTGGCGTCAGGTTTGCGAGGAACTTTTGATGTGGTGGTTTGCAACATCAGTTCGGAGGCGCTGTTGTGCCTTTTGCCGGATTTGGACAGAATTTTGCCTGTCGGGAAATTGGTTGCCTCCGGTTGGATGGCGAGTGAATGGAGGACCGTTAGGAAATTTTTGAATTCTCACGGACTGAGGTTGAGTTCATGGCAATTTTTGAACGGATGGATGGCAGTGGTTGCTGACCGTTGAAGTTCACTACCATTCTCCCTTAGATGCTTTCAACCTCCATTGAGCGGCGACTTCCCGCAAATAAACGGGCAAATCCGCCGCCGGTATCACTTCCGTTAAAGGCAAAGTCAGAAACCACCGTTTCCCGACAAGTTGAGGTGTTCCCTTCTCCAAGATTTTCGGGAGTGGAACGGCGCCGACAAAGGCAACACTCGCCGCGCCGACCTCGCGCAATAGCAATTGCTTCAACTCGTCGCTTGAAAGGGCGACGACAACTTGAGCGTAAAAATCGGCAGGTTCTTCCACAATATCGCCGTCTTCCGTGCATCTTGGACCGAGGAGGCGAAACTTCTGCAAAATGGTCGCTAACGGCACTTTTTGCTTAGCGGAACGAGAGAAGGAAGAGAGCCGGGTGCGAACTCGCAATGAATGGGCGACGATTATGTCTGTCAACCCACTGGGCGTAACTAAAAGCCCGCTCTCTCTCAATGTCGTCAAAGCGAACAATTGTCCCAAGGCAGCTAACCATCGGCTGAACAAGTCGCCTTGACTGAAATTTTCCGCTCGGTTTCTCGCTTCGACGAAGTCTCCTGTCATCAAGCGAGCCACAATTACTCCGAACCTTTGCCCACCAACTTCCACTGCCGTTAGTGACCACTGCACCGTTTTCGCCCCCTCGTCCTCCTTCGGAGTTGAGTTCAAGGATTCAAAGAAGGTTCCGGACGCGATACAGAAATTATGCGACGGATGACCCGAACAAGTTCGTCAGGGTCAAAAGGCTTGATGAAGTAACTGTCAACACCGAGGCGCCACCCTTGTAACATCGTTTGGGGAGATGAATCCACCGAAATGACGACAACAGGGATGTTACTCCATTTGGGGTTTTGCCTCATCTCCCAAAGGACATCTATCCCCTCCAATTTCGGCAGACGCAAATCCAAAAGCACCAAATCGGGTGACCAGACTTCCATCTTGTCCAAGGCTTCCAACCCATCTTGGGCTACTTCCACTTCAAGACCTTCTTGCTCCAAGAGAAACCGAAGAAGCTCAATGATTGCAGTATCGTCTTCAACAACGAGCACCCGTTTGCCTGGCAAATTCAACTCACCCCCTTTCTTGTGTCTCTAATTCTGAGGCGCGAAGTGTCAACTTGTTTGTGCCATATGTCACCGCTGCTTTTCAAATCGTGGAAGCGTAAGCAAGGGAAATCAGTTGGCGGCGGTGAACTACCTCCCTCAAGGCTTCTTCTATGTCGGTGTAAATGAATTTGTAGCCCGTCTCCCCAGCAACTTTAGGGAGAACTTTTTGACTTGCCGTCAATACACTTGCACCTTCACCCAATTGCATTCGCAAAATGAAGGTAGGGACAGAAAGCATTGTCGCCAAAAATGCCGGCTTACCAACCGCCCTCGCAAGTGCTCTTGTGAAATCTCGGTTCGTTACGGGGTTTGGAGACACCACATTCATTGCGCCCTTAATTTGCTCGTTCATTACGGCGTGCAAGACTAACCCCGCCGCATCCGCAACATGAACCCAAGACATCCATTGCCTGCCGTTGCCTATCTTTGCCCCAAGTGCCCACTCAAAAACAGGTATCATCCGTTCCAGCACTCCTCCTCCTGCCCCCAAAACGATTCCAAATCGCGCGCAAACGACTCTAACTCCAAACTCCCCAGCTTTCAACGCTTCTTCTTCCCAAAGTTGGCAAACTTCCGCCAAGAAGCCTTCACCCGGCGGCGAATCTTCGGTCAACTCCTCGTCCCCTCTATCGCCGTAATAGCCAATTGCTGAAGCGTTAACCAAAACTTTAGGCGGGCGTGCTGTTTGCCTGAAGGATTCAACCAAGTTACGGGTTGTCAAGACCCGCGAGTCGCGGATGCGTTGCTTCGCCGATTGTGTCCACCTTTGAGCGACTGTTTCCCCCGCCAAGTTGATCACTGCATCCGCGCCGTCAACCAAAGAAGGCGGAGGCGGCGATTCACTGACATCCCAAACAAACGGCTGCTGCCAAATTGGGAACAACTCCGCTCCTTCCCTTCTCCTCGTAACCACAACCGCCTGCAGTTCTCGTCCCCAGGTCATGAGACATTCTCTCAAAACAGCCTGACCTATGAACCCGGTGCCGCCGATGATGACTATTCGCATTCAATGACTCCTCCCTTCGTAAAAAATCTGCTCATATTGTGTCACATCCGTGAGCAAATTAAAAAGGCCTCCTTGACAGCAGGGCAGAAGATGTCTTAAAAATGCCCACAGTTGAGCCAAATAAAAATTAACGCAGAGTTTGCCCCTTAAGTGCCATCAGGCTTGAAGGTTGTGTGACAGCATTAAGGTGATAGCGTTTTGAGCAAAGCAAGACAATGCGAGGGGTCAACAATGTCTGAAGTCAAACTTGCCGTCACAGTCACGGGTTTGCCACTTCGGACGCCTTTGATTTTAGCCTCAGGATGTTGCGGCTACGGCGAAGAAATGGAGCGAGTTGAGGGGTGGGACTGGGAGCATGTTGGCGCCATTGTGCTCAAGGGCGTTACCCTAAACCCACGAATTGGCAATCCACCCCGCCGCATCGCTGAAGTGACTGCGGGGATGTTAAACAGCATCGGCTTACAAAACCTGGGGGTCAGGGAGTTAGTAAGCAAGGTCAATGAAAGGCTATGGAAGCTGCCAATCCACCTTATTGCAAATGTCAATGGGGCGACGGTGGACGAATACGCACAAGTGTGTGAGGTTTTGACAGATGCTGAAAGCATCAAGGCTGTTGAGTTGAACATATCGTGCCCCAATGTCAAGCGGGGCGGACTTGAATTCGGCTCCGACCCAGAAACAGCGGCGGAGGTGGTAAAAGCGACGAGGTCGGTTTGGAAAAAGCCCTTGTGGGTGAAACTTTCGCCTGAGCCACAAAATATCGCAGATATAGCGGAAGCCTGTATCAAGGCTGGTGCAGATGCACTTTGTCTGTGCAACACTTTCCCGGCAATGGCTATTGACTTTTCTCAACTTCCACCACGCCCCAAGTTAGGCACCCTGTTTGGCGGCTTATCGGGCCCAGCAATTAAGCCCATCGTTTTGAGAAAAGTTTTCTTGGTTGCACGAAGGCTCAAACAACAAGGCTTGACAGTCCCGATTATCGGTGTCGGCGGCATTTGGACCGGTGCCGATGTGATTGAGTATCTCGCCGTTGGGGCAACTGCTGTCCAGATCGGCACAGTCCTTCTCTCCGACCCACTCGCCCCGGCAAGGATTGTCAAGGAATTGAAAGAACTGATGCGAGAGTTTGCCGAACGAACCAAAGACCACCGTTGGCTTGACATCAACAACTTTGTTGGAAGCGTGGAAACCAATTAGGAAGCAATTTGCTTGAAAGCAGCCCGTTATTCGTTAGCCAGCCATGTCATTGGTTGACGACGAAAAAAAAAAACTTCGGTGGCGAATTTGCCTCGGCGAAGAAACTCCGTCGCTTAAAGTAACTCGAAAGGGGGTGATGTCAGGGTGAAGCAGGTGGAGATAATCGCTGTTGGTAACGAATTGCTCATCGGGGATGTCCTTGACACAAATACAAATTGGATTTGCAGAAGGTTGACGGTGATGGGCGCGTTTGTTCGGAGGGCGGTTTTGGTTCGGGACGATGAAGAGGCAATTGCTAATGAAATCCAAGGGGCAATTTCGCGGGGGACAGACTTGATTTTCACTTCGGGTGGTCTTGGACCGACCGACGATGACCGCACTGCTGCTGCTGTCGCAAAAGCGTTGAATCTTCCTTTAGTGCTGAACGAAGAGGCTTTAAAGATGGTTGAACAACGATACAGGGAACTCTACGAGCAAGGCTTCGTTGACAGCCCAGAAATAACACCATCCCGCAAAAAGATGGCAATGCTACCCGAGGGGACAACTCCTCTCTTCAATTCGGTCGGAACAGCCCCTGGCATTTGGCTTGAGACGGGAAGCGTAATCGTTGTTTGCCTCCCTGGAGTTCCTGCAGAACTCAAAGCCATTTTCGAGCAGTCCTTACCCCCTCACCTGGAAAGGGTACTGGGCAAAGGCTATTACTTTGAACGAGTTTTTGAAGCAACTTGCCGGGACGAATCCGTGTTGGCTCCGCTGTTGAAACATGTGGCGGATAAACACCCATCCGTCTACCTGAAATCCAAAGCGCAAGTCTTTGGTGAGGAAGTTCGAATTACGATCCTACTATCTGCCTCGGGAAGCGATAAGGAGAAGACCGAAAGACTTTTGAACGAAGCTATTGACGATTTGGTAGTTGCCCTGGATCCAAGGGGAATAGTGCTCGTCCCTGTGGGTGAAAGGTGAGAAAACAAAATCTGGGTCGGCGAGGTGTAAAAGCCACGCCCTACTACAAGGTGCGGATTCATTTTGCGCTGATAAAACTTCGGATCAAACTGGGAGGCAAAGGGTCCCAACTTGAAACGCCTTTCTCAAAGGTTCAAGGGTTAGCGTTATCTGTCGGTGTCGGCTAAAATTGCTGTCACCAGAACGAAACGGCGAGAAACCTCGCTCAGTGAACAGGGGGGAATGAAGTTATGGCGACGGGCGCGGTTAGAACGGTGGAAGAAATTCGCCAGATTGTTGAGGAGAAAGCCCGGAAGGCGAAATCCGTTGCAACAATCATGGCTTCCCTACCCACAGAAGTGAAGAACCGGGCATTGCTGAATATGGCAGAGGCAATTTGGGAACGCAAAGAGTTCATTCTGGAGCGAAACATGGAAGATATTGAAACTGCACGCCATGAAGGTCTATCGCCAGCTCTCATTGACAGGTTGCTGCTAAACGAGGGGCGGCTTGAAAGCATATGCAAAAGTTTGCGAGAGGTCGCAGCGCTGCCTGACCCGGTGGGCGAAATCATTGAAGGCTGGAAGCGACCAAACGGTTTGCTGCTTCAAAAGGTTCGGGTCCCAATTGGCGTTATCGGGGTCATTTACGAGAGCCGTCCCAATGTAACCGTTGATAGCGCAGCCCTTTGTTTGAAATCTGGCAACTGCGTAGTCCTTCGAGGCGGGAAGGAGGCGCTTAACTCAAATATTGCTTTGGCTTCGGTGATCGCTCAAGCAGCAGCGGATGCAGGGGTCCCCGCCGAAGCAATCCAACTCATTGACATCCCCGAACGGGAAGCAGCTCAAATCATGATGAGGCTCAATGGGTTAATTGACCTGCTCATCCCGAGGGGAGGGATGGGGCTGATCAAGTATGTCGTTGAAAACGCAACTGTCCCAACCATTGAAACGGGTGCCGGCAACTGTCATGTCTATGTCCACGAGGATGCCGACATTGAAATGGCTGTCAACATCATCGTGAATGCGAAGACGCAACGACCATCGGTTTGCAACGCCGCAGAAACTTTGCTCGTTCACAAAAACATTGCCGAAAAGTTCCTGCCACAAGCAGCTAAGGCGTTGATGGAAAAAGGTGTTGAGTTGCGAGGTTGCGAGCTGACAAGACAACTTGTCCCGGAAGCGAAACCCGCAACGGAAGAAGATTGGGCAACGGAGTTCCTTGACTTGATTCTGGCAGTCAAAGTCGTTGACAGTCTTGAGGAACCAATTGAAC
>JANZZQ010000282.1 GCA_026419315.1 Armatimonadota bacterium
GTTCATAACAGCGCCGAACTGTCGGCGATACATAAAGACAGCAAGAGCGATACCTGCTGCGACCAATCCTATGCTGAAAAGAATCAAAATCCATATTGCTAACCTCTCCTGCATCCAAACCGAAATTCGTCGGATGGGAGCAACGACCCATCGCCCCACTCGCTCCCCTATACCCTCTATGAGAGAAGTCCACGCTTCTACAAGTCGCCTCACAATGTATTCCTCCTTGCTTTTTCAACGAATACACCATCAAACGATTTCTGTTTGATGCTCATCGTTTAGCGTTCACCAAAGGTTGACACAATGCTACCAAGAATTCCTTTGCCCTTCTCAGCGTTTCTTCTGCGTTTCCGTCTTTCGTTAGCATTCGGACTTCAAATTGCAAAGTCCCAAGCCAATCTTTAGAGCGCCGAGCCGTTAAAGACCGCCAGACAATGTAGTAAAAATTCACGGTCGGTTCACCATTGCTCAGGTAGATGTATAGCGACAACAGTGTCCCTTCATGGGGTTTGTTCATCCATAGCGTTTTCGCTTCCGCTGAAGCGCCGTTCCGAAAATTGACTGTGGTCTTCTCGCGGGCAAGAGGGTTCCATCCTTCTGCCGCTAAGCATGCTTCGTAGTCTCTCA
>JANZZQ010000283.1 GCA_026419315.1 Armatimonadota bacterium
ACCACTGGCTAAAGCCAGTGGCATGGATACGAATCACCGACAAACTTTGAAGTAAAGAGCGTTTGCCTTTTAGACTTCAATTCGGAGGGCAAGCCTAAGGCTTGCCGGTTTTTCTCCGTCTCAGAAGGCACGCTTGCCAGCGTGCCGATTTTTTCTCAGTCAGGCGATAACCCGACCATCCAGAATTTTGTCAGCACTGATGATTTGCGACTTCCTAAAAATTTCGCCCAAAAAGTTAACGCTCGGTAAAACTTTTTTAACTCACGGTTAAGGAGATGGGACTGACGGGCTTGGCTTTTCAAGGTAAAGTTTCAAAGCCTCCTTCAGGTTTTCAACTGCACACTTTTCCGTCCTTCCTTGGCTGGCAACACCAACTTCCTAACACCGAGCGCCGAACCAATCACCTTCACGCCGAATAACGGCAGCGAAGATTTGCTCAATCCTTTTCACCTCTCGCTAAATCGGAGGGCTTCGCTCTCGCAGCACTGAATTTCCAGTTGGGCATGAGCCTAATCTTCCGAAGATGTCCAAACGCTCTTTACTTCAAATGTTGTTGTTGAATGCTTTTTCACAACCATGCTATGGGCTTCAGCCCATAGTCACTGGCAAAAGTTAGGGGT
>JANZZQ010000284.1 GCA_026419315.1 Armatimonadota bacterium
CTGTTAAGCGTTTTGATGCCAACACAAAACAAGCGACTTTGTCTTTGCTTTCGCCTGTTGACACTTTGGCTGTTGTCGCCGTTGATGAAGCCAGAAACAAATCGCAACCGCAGTGGGTCAGTTTGATTGCGACTTCGGCAAATGTTTTGGACGCAGGTTTTGAAACTGGCGAAAATGTTCGCTTGAAAACGGTCAAAGGTCCTGTAACCCTTGCGCCAGAAGGCTTCAATCCAGCTCAACTGCCTTCCAATCTCAGTGAACTGCTCAAACCCAAACCTTTAGCAAAACAAGGCACCGTCTACTCACGCCAACTCATTCGCCCAGACAAAACTTCTTGGGGCAAATTGATTAGCGACGCCAAAGACGGGACAGATTTGTCAGGCATTGATGCGAAGGTTTTGCGTTTGAAAGCCACCTTGATTGGCGATGGGACGAATACTCCCGTTTTGGAAGCGTGGGGAGTGACAATTGGGAGGGCGAGGCTCCTGCCGAGCCCCAAATCCCCAGTCCCCAATCCCAAGCCTTCAAGCACCCAATCCCAAGTCCCCAGTCCCCAAATCTGGTTCGCTCATTCTTTGGCTCACATCTTCCGTGACACGAAACCTGAAC
>JANZZQ010000285.1:0-266 GCA_026419315.1 Armatimonadota bacterium
GGTCGACGAATTTTTGTCAATGCCGAGATGGTTCGCAATGGCTTCGCAAGGACCTACACAAAGCCACCGAACGTTAAATACGCCGATTTGTTCGTGAAACTACAAGATGAGGCGCGAGCAAATAAGCGTGGTTTGTGGTCAGTTTACAAGCCAACTCGTTCGCCCGTGATAGGTAATAAGCGCACCATGGTCTTTCACAAAACAAATTGCCCCGCAGTTAAGAAAATCAATCCTAAAAACCGTATTCGTTTTACAAATGCAGCGGC
>JANZZQ010000285.1:276-594 GCA_026419315.1 Armatimonadota bacterium
GAGATTTTAGCGTTCATGGGAAGAAGCGATGCAAGTGAGAATGAATTCAACGATTTAGCGTTGCAAATTTTCGCCTACCAGTTTGAGTGGAATGAGCCGTATAGGAACTTTTGCCTGAAAAAGGGTAAAACGCCCGAAACGGTTTCACATTGGTCGGAAATTCCACCTGTGCCCACACAAGCGTTTAAAGTTTTAGATTTGGCTTGCGAACCTATTTCGCGAGCGCAAGTTTTATTTTTGTCAAGTGGGACAACACAAGGTGAACAGAGAAGAAGCCGCCACTTCATTTTCAACTTGGAACTTTACGAAACTTCTGTT
>JANZZQ010000286.1:0-229 GCA_026419315.1 Armatimonadota bacterium
ATACCACTGGGCGTGACGGACATAGGGCCAGACCAAACTGATCCAACTTTGCTGTGGAATACCAGAACTGCCACCGCCATACTGGGATTGAGGGAAATACTCGTCGTAGTCTTGAGCATACTGAGCAATTGCTGTGCTGATGTTCCGTTCGTTGGAAGTGCAAGTAATCTGCCTTGCCTTCTCGCGTGCTTGGCTGAACACGGGGAACAGAATCGCCGCCAAAATAGCG
>JANZZQ010000286.1:239-590 GCA_026419315.1 Armatimonadota bacterium
CGCAATCACCACGAGCAACTCAATGAGCGTGAAACCGAAATTTTGTCGCTTCATTTCAACTGCACCTCCTTTGAATCTTAGGGGTCTGGGTGACAGGGCCCGTTCAAATTTTAGCGTTCTGACCTTCGCATGTCAACACCTGCTCTATCCTGACTACAAAGGTGCTGTAGATGCCCGAACGATCAATTCAGGCGTTAAGACCTCGGTCTCTTCGGATACCACCCCCCTTTGCAAGGCTTCGTAGAGTTTCTTAACCGCTCTTTGCCCTATTTCTTCAACGGGTTGTCGGACTGCGGTTAGGGGGGGGTCAAGGAAGGACGCCACTGGTGGATCATCAAAACTCACCAATGA
>JANZZQ010000287.1 GCA_026419315.1 Armatimonadota bacterium
CATCAACTCGTTACCGATGCCCTTAAGCCCTACCCTGAAGTGCAGTTGGATGAATGGCTGAAAGTAGGGTGAAGTTCGGCAAATCGGCAAGTGGGCAAGTCGGCAAATCGGAAATGATCGGCAAGCAGGCAAGTTGGTAAATGGGCAAGTTGGGAAGTTGGCAAACTGGCAATTCGTGTAGGTGGTAAACAAATGAGCATCCAAGCAGTTAGATCTTACCGAGATTTGGAAGTTTGGCAAGTAGCGATGAATGTGGCAGAGCAATGTTATCACTTGACTGCGACCTTTCCTAAGGAAGAACTTTTCGGACTAACAATGCAAATTCGGCGATCTGCTGCATCGGTCGCAGCCAACATTGCTGAAGGTTATGGTCGTGAAAGCCGACGAGAATACATTCAGTTTCTCCGCATCGCTCAAGGTTCATTGAAAGAACTGGAAACCTATTTGTTGCTCTCCATGCGTGTTGGCGTCGCAAGAGAAAACCGAGTGTCTCCTACCCTGGCTGATTGTGAGCGAATAAGCAAGATGCTACATCGTTTAATCCGCTCTTTACAAACAACCTTAAAAA
>JANZZQ010000288.1 GCA_026419315.1 Armatimonadota bacterium
CGCCAACACGGTTTGCCAGACCTAAAACTCGCCGACATCATTCGCGATGTTGACATATTGATGCAGGCAAAAGAATGCGCCGAATGGCTCGTTGAAATTGACCACTACCTTGAACGACCAGAGCACAAACACTTGCGAGCAAAAGTTGAGGTGCTGGAAGGCGGCGCAGGATTGCTTCGGGTTTCGTAAGAACCAACCTCTTCACGATTCAAATCTGACACCGTTTTGTTCCAACCAGTTGAGCAAGTCATCAAAAGTTACCAAATCGCACATGGATGCCTTTTCTGTCAAGTTAGGCAAGCCGATAATTCGCCTCACTTCAGGCTCTCCTTCTTCCTCCTCGTCCCATTCGGCGTAAATGTCTTCAATCTCTTCATCCGTCAACTCCGAGAGGGCAACCAGAGCAAGGCTTTTGAGAACAGGGTATCGCTCAACGAGTTCAGGTGGCGCAATTTCCTCAAGGGGCAAAATCGCTTCGGCGAGGTCATCGTCCCCTTGTTCTTCAAGTTGCTGCTTCAACTCGTAAAAGTCTTTGGGCTTAGGCATAGCA
>JANZZQ010000289.1:0-229 GCA_026419315.1 Armatimonadota bacterium
TACATGATCCATGCGACGCCGAGCTGCTTGCCATTGTTGATGCATCCGATCGCTGCGGCTTTCGTTTTGGCGCGACCGAGTGCAGGTAGCATCATGCCCGCCAAAATGGCGATGATCGCTATTACGACCAAAAGTTCAATGAGTGTGAACCCACGGGACATCCTCGCCGGTTTGATTGGAGGCACCATTGCTGGCATACGGTTGTCGAATATACTCTACAGACTCACGC
>JANZZQ010000289.1:239-543 GCA_026419315.1 Armatimonadota bacterium
ATTGGACGGCTGCGGTCGGGGTGGTCGCTGACGCCGATGTCCTTTCCTTATCTCATCCAGGGGGTATGACGCAGCTCATTTCGGTCACCAACACGTGCAAGATTTGTGCATCCAGCAACAATTCGGCCCGACCTTTGCCCGGAACCGGTGCCTGCCCACGCCGGCGAATTTTTATGGGACTATCACACGCAACGCTTCGCGCATGACAAAGAAGCGCGCGGGCAGGAAGCCGGCGTTGTCACCGTCAACTTCGAACGGCACCGGGGAATTGCTGGTAAGCTCGAGCTCAGCCACCCTGAAGAAT
>JANZZQ010000290.1:0-300 GCA_026419315.1 Armatimonadota bacterium
GGCAGCGTCAGATGTGTATAAGAGACAGAAGTTCCTCCCACAAGCATCGCTACCTTACCCTTCCGCCAAATTTCTTCAATGGCTTTTTCGGCATCGGGCACATACATCGCCACATTGTATGGCTCATCAGGGTAGACGACATCAAGCATGTAGTGAGGCACTCGCTTCCGCTCATCTAATGTCGGCTTCGCCGAGCCAATGTCCATGTATCGGTAAACGGCGACACTGTCGCAAGAGACAATTTCGGCGTTCAACGCTTCTGCGACCAAAAGCGAAACATCCGTTTTACCAACGGCTGTC
>JANZZQ010000290.1:310-542 GCA_026419315.1 Armatimonadota bacterium
AAATCGGCGGATGAACCATTTCCCCATCACCGCTCACAAATTCTAAGGCTTGAATGAGAAGGTTCTTTATTGCAAAGTTTGTTGGTGCTTGATTATCCGTGCCGTTGGATTTAGACCGAAAAAATTCGGCGCTGCAGGAACAACGCACTCCAATTTAAGTTAATGTTTGATGATGAATTCGTTGAGCACCAAATTCGCTCGGCGAAATTTTGCATTCTCGGAGGGTCGGGCT
>JANZZQ010000291.1 GCA_026419315.1 Armatimonadota bacterium
TGCTTTTCCTGTCCGTTCGTCCGTGCTCCATTCCTCAAATCCTCCCGCCAGTAAGTCCATTATGCTTATTGGTAGCAACTCATCTTCAAGCACGAAAAGTTTCTCGCCGTCGGTTTTGTGAAACCGCGTTCGTTGAACCAACCGAACCCCGTCAGGGGTGTAAAGGTAACGGAGTTTGTTTTGCAGAACTGCAAGTTGGCGGTCAAGCATTTGGATTTCCGATTGAAGTTCGCAGCGCCGTTGGCGGAGGTAAGAATACAGGCGAAAATCGTCACCTAACCTCGCCGTTATACCCACGATGATTGCAAACCAAATTCCGACCAAAAGTCTGAACCATAGGTTTGACAATTGCCGCCTCATCTGCACCACTTCCTTTAATGCGGTTGAGGGTGATTGTTATCATGACGCACCGAGCAATACTCTGCAACGGTTTTAAGGTCTCAAAGCCAGCAAAGTTTCTTTGGCAAATCACATCATTTCTTTCGCCGTCTCACCAAATCCACCACAGCCTTTAAACCAAGCAAATAACTGTCAACACC
>JANZZQ010000029.1 GCA_026419315.1 Armatimonadota bacterium
GATCAAAGTTTTCGGTGCACCGCAGAAAACTTACGGCAGTCCAAACCCTGGCAAGTTGGCAAGTTACGCTGACCTCGCAATTCGTTACGCCCTTGACTTGCCCGATGTCGCTTGTGCCGTCGTTGGCGTGTTCACGATTGACGAACTCAAGCGAAATGCAGCCATCGCAAAAAGCCGAAGGGCTTTGACAAAATTTGAATTGCGGAAAATCGCTGAGGTTGGCAGGGAACTCAGTCAAAAGTGGGGCGCTCACTTTGGGGAGCCGAATTGATTGGGTTGGAAAGTCAACAAGTCACCGACTTCCGTCCCAGTTTCAGCGAGGCGACCTGCTGGCAACTCCAAAGCCATCACCGCATCTTTCTTGGCTAAAATCCAAACTTGCCAAGGTTTCATGTTGTGCCGAACGGCAACGATAAGACCGTCACGGTTGAGGTAAGCGACATCAATTGGGAAGCGCATGAAGCAGGTATGGATACCGCCGGAAGCGTGTGTCAGAAGCAAACCTTCATCTCGCCCCAAACTTTTTCGCCCCATCAAACCGATGAGTCTTTGCCACCAAGTTTTTGCGACAAGACATTTCTCGCAAACGACAACTTTTTTCGTCTCGTTCCAAACTTGCACCCAATCAGCCATAACGATACCTCATTCAAAAGCCCAAGAATTGAAGCAACCCGCTTTGCCTTGCCCTTAGATAGAGGGGAACGAATAGGAGCAGGAAAATGACCGGGCAGAAACAGAAAGCGAGTGCGGGCAACATGAGCAACGGTGCCCTTCTCGCTCTTTCCCTTGCTTGCTGAAAACGCCGTTCTCGGAGTGCTTCCGCTTGAGCTCTCAAGACATTTGCGATTGGGATGCCGAAGAGCTCCGCTTGAGCCAACGATGCGGCGAGGATGCGAATATCTTCGCAATTTGTCCTTTCGGCGATCCCCATTAACGCAAGGTTGCGAGGTCGCCCAATTTGAACTTCCCACAAATATCTTTGGAACTCCTCAGCGAGCGGTCCAGGAAATCGCCTCGTAATTCTGTCAATAGCAGCGTCTAACCCGAGTCCCGCCTCAACGCATGTAGCCAGCAAATCAACAAAATCTGGAAGGTGTCGTGAAATTAGCCTGCACCTTTTCCTCGCCTGCTGGCTCAACCAAAAATCAGGGACGGTGAAACCAGCAACGCCGAGAAGCAAAGCCAACACCAATTTTTGCAGCAGCCCTATCTTGAGGACTGTCCCAAGGTAAAATCCAGCAAAGAACAGCGTCACCAACCCTATCAATTTCAGCCCAAACACTTCTTCTGGTCGAAGTCTTCCCACCAAACCAGCTCTGTGAATCATCATCCTCAATCTGGAGCGGCTGTGTGTGGGGACAAACCTCCCCAAGGTTCTGACAAGCCTAAGGAGCAAAGAAGTGGCGCGACGTTTTGAAGTGATTTGCCTTGCCGGCTTGAGGTTTTCCACTTCCACAAGTCGCTCAAGCGGGTTTCGGCGTAACATTTCTTCACCCCTCCAAAGTTTCTAAAACTCCCTTCATCCAGAACCAGCCGCCTACCTCAAGGGCAACGATCGCAATCCAGGCTTTCAGCCCCGTTGAAGTTGTGAACATCGGTGCCGACCAAGGTTCACCGCCCGTTACGATAGAGGCGAAATTTGCGAAGACGAAAACGAGGGCGGGTAACCCGAAAGCCAAGGCAAAGGCGCTGCCGCGAGTTAGTGAAGTTTCAGCCCGAATTTCCTGCTTCAGCCTAATTCTGTTGCGAACCGTTGATGCTGCGATGTCCAAAAGCCTTGCCAGACTGCCACCAACTTCCCTTTGAATGAGAACTGCTGTCACCACCAACTCCAGTTCTACGCTCGGAACTCGTTCAATCAGACCTTGTAGCGCTTCGTCTAACGATGAACCGAGTGTGATAGCCCGGTTGACGGTAGCAAACTCATCCCGCAGAGGGGGCAAGCCCTCCATGGCAACTAATTCAATTGCCTGCTGAAATCCCATTCCCGCCCTCAACGCGTTTGCCATCAAAGCCAGAGTGTCAGGTAGCACGGTCTCCACGCGGCGGATGAACTGGCGCTGCTTGTAACGAAGCCAGCCTATGAGTGCGGAAGGGGACAACACAGCGACCAAGAAAGCGGTGGTGAACCGCCACAAAGGTGAAATTGTGGGGGCGAAAAGGCTAAGAACTATTGCGGTCAGTGAGAAACCGGAAACCATCAAGAGAAGCAAAACCGCCAAAGTTGAACCTACATCCCAGTTGACGTGTGCTCGCTTTATCTCCCTTTCCAACCATTGAGCGAACCTTCGGCGCGAAAGGAAACGGGAGAGCAGGGGGAAAGGTTCGGGAAGTTGTGAGGCAAACCTTTGCTCCCACGCTTCATCCAATTCATCGGGACGGCGCAACCCTGCAGGCAGCCCACCATACAACCTTTCCTCTTCAACCCAAAGTTGTCTCAGCCGTTCAATTGGGATAGACCTTGTTTCCGCCCAAACCCGGTAGCAGCCAAAGCAAAACGAAGCAAACCAAATTAATGAAGTCACGAGCAACAGGACATCCAAGAAAGTCATCGCCATCAATCCTCCAACCTTCGGCTAAAACAATTTTGTCAAGTTGAGCGAGTTACCGCTAAATTTTTCGTCAACGCTGGAAAATCGTAACAGTCAAACGGATGCCCCTTTCAATGAACCTTTCGTAACACCTCGGCCTTAGGCCCGTTGGTCTCAAACGGCCGCGAATTCTTCCCATCTCGTCGAAACCTTCGTGCTCAAAGACGAACAAGTCCTGCATCGTTATGACGTCGCCTTCCATCCCCGTGATTTCGCTAATCTGCATGACTTTCCGAGAGCCATCCCGCAACCGGGCCATGTGAACGATTATGTCAATTGCGCCCGCGATTTGCTCCCGGATCGCCCTCACCGGCAAATCCATCCCAGCCATCAAAACCATCGTCTCCAACCTGGAAAGTGCTTCGCGGGGGTTGTTTGCGTGGATTGTGGTCATAGAACCTTCGTGTCCTGTATTCATGGCTTGCAACATGTCAAGAGCTTCACCGCCCCTGCACTCGCCGACAATTATCCGGTCAGGTCTCATTCTAAGGGCGTTGCGAACCAGGTCGCGAATTGTAACTTCCCCAACACCTTCAATGTTTGGCGGTCTCGCTTCCAACCTGACGACGTGGTCTTGCCGAAGTTGCAACTCGGCGGTGTCCTCAATCGTTATGATGCGTTCGTCGTTGGGGATGAAGGCGGAAAGGACGTTGAGGAGCGTCGTTTTACCTGATGCAGTTCCACCGGTGATGAGAATGTTCAATTTAGCTTGGACTGCTGCCTGCAGGAACTGGGCTGCCTCAGGTGTGAGTGTTCCGAAAGAAATGAGGTCGCTCATTGTGAACGGGTCTCGGGAGAATTTTCGGATGGTTATGCAGGGACCGTTGAGTGATACGGGCGGTATGACGACATTGACCCGGCTCCCGTCAGGCAACCTCGCATCAACCATTGGGACTCGTTCGTCTATACGCTTCCCTAAAGGCAGCAAAATCTTTTCGATGATTCGCATAAGGTGTTGCTCGTCGCGAAATCTCACCCCCGTCAACTCAATTTTCCCGTGCCTTTCAACATAGACCTGATACGGGCCGTTGACCATGATTTCCGAGATTTCCGGGTCATCCAACAAAGGTTGGAGTGGTCCGTAGCCCAGAATTTCGTTGATAAGGGACAGTTGAAGCTGTATCCTTTCGGTGCGCGAAAGCACAAGGTTTCGGTTCATAACTTCGGATTCAAAAGCAGTCTCCAAAAGCCTTATCAGGCGGTCGCGCTCTTGTATAAACGATGGGTCTCGTTCTATCTCCTGCATTAACCTCTCTTGCAGCGATTGTCGCAATTGGTCAATCGCATCTTGTTGCCATCTTTGCTGCTCCATCCGTTGTTGCAGTAGGGATGTGAATGGGTTTTCCGGACCCTTGTCAATTGACAAAGTTGGGGTTGGGGAAAGGGGAGGAACTTTTGCCCTGACTCGTCCGCCGTCCGGCAAAGGCTTGTCTAACAGGGGGACTCGTTGGTCAATTCTTGCACCTAAAACATGGGCAATTCGGTTGATGACCCTCATTAGGTGGTTTTCATCCCGAAACGTCCAATCGTAACGCTGCATCGTGCCCATCCGCTCCACCCATATCTCGCTCGGGGAATTGACGGTGATGCGTGTAACCAATGGGTCATTGAGGAGTTTCTCCAAAGGTCCAAACCCCTTGACATCGTTAAGGAACTCTTCAACGAGAAACCTCCTTTCCTCAGGTCGAATCGTTAAGCCCAAGGTTTGGACAGAGTTCGTGATCGCTTCGTCAATCAAGTTGCGCAAAGGTATGTCACCCATCTGTTCCGCGTTTGAGGGTAGAGAGCCCAAAACAGCATCTACCAGTTGGTCCCGCAACCAAATGAGTCGGTTCTCGGAAGCCTGATTTCCCAAAAGAGGGCTTTTGTCATCAGCTGTTCCCCTCAACTCTTTTTCCGAGTTTGTTTCGTTGCCTTCAACTAACCTTTCAAGTCGGCGGAGAAGTGACATGGAACCGTTCACCCCCGGCGTTCAATCGCCATACTCAACGAAGTTCTTAGCAAAGTGCGAAATAGAACGCCATGCCAGACCTTTTTCCCGGCTAAAAGCGAGGCTCAAATCGCACCCTGAATCTGAAAACTTGGCAATGTTCTCAACGGTAAAGGACTTGCGCAATTGCTTTTGCACCCGCATTTAATCTATCGGCTCGTAGACGGAATTTCTTCGCACCGGCACGAATCCCGCTTCAAGGATGAGTCGCCTCAACTCAGACTCGGTCAAAGCTAAGGGGCTTTCCGCTCCAGCCATGTGGAAGATTTTCTCATTGACCACTGTTCCGTCAAGGTCGTCAGCACCGAAGCTCAAAGCAACTTGGGCAAGTTTAGGGTCAAGGGAGACCCAGTAGGCTTTGATGTGGGGGAAGTTGTCAAGCATCAGCCTTGCGATAGCAATCTCCCTCAAATCCTGAGCACCTGTTGTTGGTTTTCCACCCAGTTCAGTGTTTGCTGGGTGATAGGCGAGTGGAACAAAACACATGAACCCTCCCGTTTCATCTTGCAACTGGCGAAGTAACTCAAAGTGAAGAGCCTTCTCCTCAGCCGTCTCAATGTGACCGTATAGGATCGTTGCATTGCTCTTTAAGCCTAACTGGTGCGCAATTCGGTGAACTTCAAGCCATTGCTGCGGCGATGCCTTGCGCGGGTATATCAAACGGTGCACCCGCTCCGATAAAACTTCGGCGCCGCCTCCTGGCAGTGAGCCCAATCCCGCCTCAATTAGCCTCTCCAAAACTTCGCGGACTGAGAGTTGGGAGATTTTGCTGAAGAAGAAAATTTCTGTGGCGGTGAATGCTTTGACGTGCAAGTGCGGGAAGGCTTCTTTGACTCGCCTGACCAACTCCACATAGTAGTCAAACGGCAGCTTAGGGTTCAAACCGCCGACGATATGGACCTCGGTGACCCTATCCCACAAAATTTGGCTGAGCTGTTCAATGTATTCGTCAATTGTTAACTCGAACGCTTCGGGATCCTTTGGGAGCTTGCCGAAGGCACAGAAGGGACAACCTGCGTAACAAATGTTGCTGTAGTTCAAATGGACGTTGACGACATAGTAGGCTTTGCTGTCGTGTCTCTGCCTCCTGACATAATCAGCGAGGTAACCCAATGTCAGCAAGTCACGGGTCTCATACAACCGAACGCAATCGTCAACAGTCAACCTAACGCCAGAGAAAACTTTTTCGGCGATGTCGGCAATCTCCGAACCGGCCAGCAGCTCTTGCATGGCGACACCTCCTTGAAACATCTAACGAAAAATTTGCCACAAAAAGTTCAAATTTAGGTCGGGAAAAAAGGCTAAGTGGAACTTAAAAAGAGGACGAAACGCAAGTGTTGAATGCGAAGTTGGCGGACACCGCACCACGCACTCGGCGCCTCGAAAAATCTTCTATCTCACTTCGTTGTCGCTTTGCGGCTAATTACAACCTGTGTGCCGTCCAAATTACCTGCCAAATTTTGCGGGAGGGTTGTAAGCGAATGCTTTGTGTGCTATCCTTTTGCTCAATGGAGGGCGACTGAAATGAGGGAATTGAAGGAGACGGCACTGGAAAGTGAGGTTCTTTATGAAGGTCGTTTGATCGGGCTCAGAAGGGACAAGGTAAGGTTGCCTGACGGAAGGACGAGCACGAGGGAGGCTGTCGTTCATCCGGGTGCCGTTGCAATTGTGCCTTTGCTTGATGACGGGAGAGTGATTTTGGTTACCCAGTATCGTCATGCGGTCGGGAAAATCCTGATGGAAATCCCTGCAGGGACGCTCCATCCTAACGAAGTGGCGGAAGAATGCGCCCAGAGGGAATTGAGGGAGGAAACCGGCTACACTGCCGGTAAGTTGGAGCACTTGACATCAATATACCTTGCGCCGGGCTACAGCACTGAATTGCTTCACGTGTTTTTGGCCACAAGTTTGAACCCTGCTCCGGGCGAGATGGACGAAGACGAATTTGTTGAACCTTTAGCGATACCGCTTGAAGAGGCGATTTCCCAAATCAGCGAGGGGAAAATTCAAGACGCCAAAACAGTTGCTGCGCTCTTGCTTGTGTGGCAAAAACAAAAGGCTGGCACGAAGCCATAGGATACGGAAATTTAAAACTGTGGAGAAGGAGGGAAGGAGTATGCCGAAACGATTGGGGATTCTCGTCGGAGGGGGCCCAGCGCCGGGAATTAACAGCGTGATCAGTGCAGTGACGATTGAGGCTATCAACTCCGGTCTTGAAGTCATTGGCATTTACGACGGTTTTGAACATTTGATGAAAGGGCGCACGGACATGGTGCGGCAGTTGGCGATCTCCGATGTCTCAAGAATTCACTTCGACGGTGGCTCAATTTTGAGAACATCCCGCGCTAACCCAACCAGAAAGGAAGAAGACCTAAGTAACACCGTGAAGGCGTTGCAGGAGCTTGGCATCCATTACCTTGTCACCATCGGCGGCGACGACACTGCTTTCTCTGCCAGCGAAGTCGTCAAGGCTGCTGGTGGTTCTATCCGGGTTGCTCATGTTCCAAAGACCATTGATAACGACTTGCCTTTGCCTGGAGGGATGCCCACTTTCGGCTTTGAAACTGCCCGCCACGTTGGAACGGAGCTTGTCCGAAATTTGATGGAAGACTCACGCACGACTAACCGCTGGTATTTCGTTGTGGCGATGGGGCGAAAAGCCGGTCACTTGGCTCTTGGGATCGGCAAGGCTGCTGGAGCGACAATAACCGTCATTGGCGAAGAGTTTCCGAAGGAAAGAATCACCTTAGATGAAGTTTGCGATGTCCTTGAAGGTGCGATTTTGAAGCGTCGGGTTTTGGGGCGAAAAGACGGCGTCGCGGTCATTGCAGAAGGTATCGGTGAGAAACTTGACCCTGAAGAGTTGGCTAAAATCCCAGGGGTTGAAGTTGAACGCGACCCTCACGGTCACATCCGATTGGGCGAAATCCCCCTCGCAACAATTCTCAAACGAGAAATTCAGCGACGGTTCAAAGAACGGGGCGAAAGGATGACCATCGTTGATGTCACCCTCGGTTACGAGTTGCGTTGTGCTCCACCAATCCCCTTTGACATTGACTACACACGAACACTCGGTTACGGAGCGGTCAAGTTCCTTTTGAGCGAACCGAAGGACGATAAAGTCAAACAAGGCGGGATGGTTTGTTTGGTTGGCGGAAGACTTGAAATTTTGCCCTTCGACGAACTGCGCGACCCTGTCACTGGCCGAACGAAAGTTCGCTTGGTTGACATCAACTCTGAGCACTATCGTGTTGCCCGCGAATACATGATCAGGCTCGAACGTGAAGACCTTGAAAATCCCGAAATGTTAGCAAAACTTGCGGAAGCGGCAAAGATGACGCCCGAAGAGTTCAAGAAGAAGTTTGCCCATGTCGTTGGGTTAGAGGCTTAAAGGCGGAAAACGGACGGGGCGGCAAAAAACCGCCTTCGGGGTGGGGTGGCATCCCGTCGCCCCACCCCTTGACAATTTCCGGAGGGATGCGTTTGATGCCCTTGACGCGAAAATTTCGCTGCCTATTCTTGACACTTCCTTTGGCAATTTTATCCTCAGTCAACGCTGCCCAGTCTCCTCCCCAATCCCTGCCCCCACCGGGCGAACTTATTTCTCGCCCTCAGGGTAAAGTCATCGTCTTTGTCATGGACGGACTCAGTTACCGCCACGTTTTGCCCCAAGGCTTGAGCGCTTTTGGGGAAATCGGTGAATGGTTAGAGCGAAATGGCGGTATGGCGCTGCTGAACACCATGGGTTATGGTGGCAGTGACAGGTTTCGGGCTGCAATGACAGTTGCTTGTGGGGTAAGAGCGTTCGCCAATGAAAGCGCAGCCCTCGTCTTACAAATTGATGAACCGTTTGACACCGATACCGCTCGGAACGCTTACAGGCGTCGCGTTGGGGATTTCCCCCTCCCACACGCTTGTGAACCTTTTGAAACGCTCGTTTTCCCAATGTTGGCCGAATTGAAATGGAGCAACGAACGGGTCCAGAAAAAACCGCTGACCTTTGGAATTGTCGCTCGATCTTTGCGACAACATGGGCTCCGGATTGTCGGCATCGGTTGCGGCGATTTGCCAGCGAGTCAAGTTCCACAAACAACGCTTTCACCTTTCAGGCATGGCTTGCTCTTAGCCCTCGATGAAAACGGCTTGGGGATGGGTCTGACAAACTCAAAATTGCTGAGGAAACACCCAATGATGCCTTACGGTTTGGCTGTTGACGAAAAACGTTGGCGGGAGGTCGTTTTTAAAGCGTGGCAAGTTGCCAACGTCGTAGTGCTATTTCCCGGGGAAACTTTTCGGGCTGACCTTTACGGTAGTGAGCGCTTGATTCCCTTCGCAATTCAAAACGAGTTGAATCTGCTTCGCCCAGTCATTGGGAGAATGGACTTGAAGCGCGACTTGCTCATCGTCTTTTCCCTGGCCCCATCTCAAAGGAACCGCTACGAACTTTCCTTCATTTGCGCTGCGGGCAAAGGAGTGAGGCGAAGCAGTTTGCTCACTTCCTTGACAACTCGCCGCGCTGGGCTTGTTTCCATCTTGGACATCCCGGCAACCGTTTTGCACTTTTTCGGGGTTGAACCTTTGCAACCCATAAACGGCTCGCCTATAAACTCGTTGCCAAAGACCCTTGACAAAACTGTGCTGTGGCAAATGGGTTCAAAGGCTCAAGCAACCGATGCTTATTTGCGCACAACCCTTTTGGTCTCTTGGTGTGTCTTTCAGGTTATTGTTTTCGGGACAATCGCGCTTTTCACCTTGAGGCAAAATTTCGCTCCCACACTTTTCAACGATGCTTTGGTTTTGCTGGCTTTTTTAACTGCCGGACTTCACTTGGTCGCTGGCTTGACGCCTCTTCCCGCTCTCTTCGCAGCGATTGCAGTTGCGATTTTATTTGGCGTCGCGAAAGCGCTGGGGAAGGGGCGGAATGAAAGTTTGGTCGCAGCGATAGTTTTCGCCGTTGCGGTTTTCGCCGCTGACGCAATCGGTTTGCTCCCTTTAAGCGTTGATTCGCCTTTCGGTTATTCATCTTTTTTCGGCGGTCGTTACTACGGTCAGGGCAATGTGGCGATGGGGCTAACCTTGGGGTCAATTTTCGCCCTCGCCATTGCTTTGAACTGGCAAAAATGGTTGGTGGGGCTTTCATGTTTTGTCGGGACGATTTTGGTTGGGGCCCCTTTCTTCGGGGCTAACGTCGGAGGGGCACTTACGGGAATTGTTGTTGCCCTAACGGCAACTTTTTCTGGAAGGTTTCGTTTGTGGCATTTGGCAATTGCGGCTCTCGCTATTGCCGTTTCGCTTGGTGGGTTGACAGCTTTTGAGCTAATGAGACCGGAACCGCTCACCCATTGGGGTCGGTTCGTTCAATCGGTTGCTCAAGGTGGAACTACAACTCTCGCTTCAATGGTTTGGACGAAATTGGCCATCTCATTCCGCGTCTTTCGCGCCGTCCATTGGGACTTAGCCTTACTCGCTCAACTGGCTCTGTTGACATTTTTGTGGCTGCATCTCGGGAGGGATTGGCGGTTGAAAACCTTATTGGCGGGAACTATCGCATCCTTGGTCTTCAACGATTCTGGTCCCCAAACACCGGTCGCTTTTGCGTTCTTCCCACTTTGCGTTTTGACCGAAATTCTATCAACCCGGCTACTCTCGGAAAGAACCTAAAGGGTCACTGGAAGGTTCACCCTCCCATCCGCTTTCGCTTAACCTCTCAAAGTTTTGGTGAGGGAGGCTATATCAATGAGTTGTCACTGGATGGCGGCGCAAGCGTCATTTGCGCCCTTGAGACACTTGCCAACCCGAAAGCCACTCCGCCAAAGTTAGCCAAAGCAAAACCGCCGCGGTATCAGCAGAATTGTCAAGCACCTGCCACAGGAACTGCTGCGTGACAACTGCGAAGTCGGCAGGAGTTTCGTCGGCTTCATCCAACCTTAGCGGCTTCTCAAATTTTTCCGGGAACAGATCCTTCCACGAGCGTATGACAAAAGCGAGTGTCTCTTCCGGGTGCGTGAACAAAGCTTCACCTAACTCTGACCTCACCCGTTCCCGAAACTGTTCCCAGGTCATCAAATGCTCACTCCCTAAGTTGCTTCTTCTTCGTCGCCGGGTTCAAGCAAACCCAAGCCACCTGCCCTCCGCCGGTAAAGGACGTTCACTTGACCGCTCTCGGCATTGACGAAGACAAAGAAGTCGTGCCCAAGCAAATCCATCTGAACCGCCGCTTCCTCTATCGTCATCGGTTTGACTGAGAACTTTTTCGTTCGGACGATAGTGAAGTCGGAAACTGTTTCTTTAGCTGCTCCAACCTCTTCTGCGACGAAAGCGACCAAAGGCTTTGCGTGGCGCTTCCTATCAATCAGGCGCTCTTTGTGTCGGTGTAACTGACGGTCAATCTTGTCAAGAGCTTTGTCAAACGCTGCTCTTAAAGAGGGTGCTTTCTCTTGAGCGCGAAGCAGGTAGCGGGCAATTTTGAGGGTGACTTCAACGACGAACCGACCTCGCTCCTTTTTGACCTCAACTTCTGCCTCCTGCATGTTCGGGAAGATGCGACGCAGACCGTTAATTGAGTTCTGAACATACTCGTGGAATTCGTCGGCGAGGGTGATGTCGTGGGAGACGAACCGAACAGGCAGAGGTTCCGCTCGCCATTCTGACTTCCGAGCCATCTCTGCGACCCTCCTATCTCTAACGCCTTATAACGATTCAAGACCCGTCAAAAAGTTTGCCACTCGCCTTGGCAAAACGTTCGCGCAACATCACAGCCCATATTCGGCTGGGATGAACGAAGAACCCCAATTTGCCACAACTTTCTCCATCAACCCTTCCGCTGAAGGAGGCAAATCTTGTAAGGCTTCCGAAATAAAGAACAACCACCTTTGTTCCCGTTCGGGCAAAGACAATTTCCCTTCCGTCACAGCGTTTTGAATTGACTCAACTGCCAAGTTCGCCACCGCAACAGTGCGGGCGTAATCGTCACTTGCGGCCACAATTCGCTTTGCAGCCTCATGCATAACTGTCAAGTCAAGCATCAAAGCCTGTG
>JANZZQ010000292.1 GCA_026419315.1 Armatimonadota bacterium
CTCCCAGTCTTTCGCGACACAAGCGAGGAAGTTGTCGGCATATTACACGAAAAGAATGTTCTCGCTGCGTGGTATCGGGGAGAACGAGACAAAACCGCAGCTGAAATTGCTAGACCACCACTGTTTGCGACGGAAAGCCAACGTGCTTACAACCTTTTGCAGATGATGCAAAGGCAACGGAAGGGGATGGCAATCGTCCTTGATGAAGAAGGTGGGACTGCTGGTTTGGTGACCGTTGAAGACTTGCTTGAGGAAATCGTGGGCGAAATTTACGACGAGTATGATATCGCTGAAGCACCCATCAAACAAATCGGGGATAAAGAATTCCTCGTTCGTGCACCTTTAAGTATCAGGCAAGTTGAGAAGTATTTAGGCGTTGAGTTGCCGGAAGAGGAATATGACACTATCGCCGAACTTGTCGTGGCTCATCTGGAAAGGTTGCCTCAAGTTGGAGACCAAATTGATTTAGATGGAGTCAGTTTGGAAGTTGCTGAGATGAGAGGACAGCGGATAACTTGGGTAAAGG
>JANZZQ010000293.1 GCA_026419315.1 Armatimonadota bacterium
GGAAAGGGAAGCAGACGCAGAGGCAATAAGGTTAATGGCGAAGGTAGGATTCAACTTGAATGCAGCTAGAAGTGCCTTGAAAAGTCTTAGCGACGAAAGTGGATTTTTAAGTTGGTTTCGTTCCCACCCCTTTCTCGCTGAGCGATTGGAAATTGTGAACGATGCTATCCGTCGTTGGCGCTATTTGGCTTCAGAGTCGCCCAAAATCATTCCACCTCCAGACCGGGCAATTGAAGTTTATGTTGAACCTCGGATAGAGCCTTGGTCAGGAACGGAACGGGCACTTTGGCAGGAACTTACCAAAGAAGTCAAGCAAAGGTTTTGGTCATCCCTGCTTGAATTGACCAGACAAATGTCATGCGGTTTTCATCCCGTCAAGCGATGGCAGAGGCATAGAGCGAAAATTTGGATTTTGCAAGTTATTCCAACTAACTGGCAAACTTCGCCCCTGCCTCCCACTGGGGATTGGTTTCGCTGGGAAGTGAGGATGAACTGGAGGTTGCAAAACGAGAGAGGGGAAGTT
>JANZZQ010000294.1:0-241 GCA_026419315.1 Armatimonadota bacterium
ACAGGATTAAAGTTGCGCGACAAAATTCGTTCGGTGGTGACGGGAGATGTGGAGCAAGTTACTGTTGGGAGTGATGGTGATGGTTGGAACAAACTTAAGCGACCGAGATGGAAGGTTGACTACCGTGCGTCACCTCAATTTGCGTTACGAACTGCCAAGTTACAAGACCCCCGATGAGTGGTTGAAGCGAGCCAGGTTTCTCCAAATGCAAGTTCAAATCGCTTGTGGTCTGTTCCCATCG
>JANZZQ010000294.1:274-519 GCA_026419315.1 Armatimonadota bacterium
CCCCGCCGTATCGTTTGCTACGAAGATGATGATGTCGTTGTTGAACGGGTCGTGTTGGAAACTTTCCCGCGTTTTTTCTTGACAGGAAACTTGTATCGTCCTAAGAAGGGCAAACCGCCTTATCCAGCCGTCTTACATCCGCACGGTCATGTCCCTCAACCTGAAGGTCGGCTCTATCAGCGGGAAAGAATTCGTGCGATGGCAATGGCTAAACTTGGCTTCATCGTTTTCGCTTACGATATGGT
>JANZZQ010000295.1 GCA_026419315.1 Armatimonadota bacterium
CCCTATCGGTTCTCCTCGTCTTTCGTTTATGCCTTAAGGCGGTTCCCATGCCCAAGAAGATCTTGCAGTTGGTTGGCGATTTTGTCGAAGATTATGAAGGGATGGTGCCGTTCCAAGCCCTGCAAATGGTCGGTCACACCGTTCACGCCGTTTGTCCGGGCAAGAAAGCCGGTGAGAAGGTGCGCACGGCCGTTCATGACTTTGAGGGCGATCAAACCTATAGCGAAAAACCTGGCCATAATTTCACCCTCAATGCCACGTTCGATAACATCAAACCTGAAGAGTATGATGCCTTGGTGATCTCCGGTGGACGTGCCCCAGAGTATATTCGCTTGACCCCGCGGGTATTGGAAATCACGCGCCATTTCTTTGAAGCCAACAAACCCGTGGCGGCGATTTGCCACGGCGCTCAGGTGCTGACCGCAGCCGGTGTAGTCAAGGGACGCAAAGTTTCTGCCTATCCTGCGGTGGGACCAGAAGTTACGGCGGCGGGCGGTGAATACGCTGATATCC
>JANZZQ010000296.1 GCA_026419315.1 Armatimonadota bacterium
GCCAAACAGGACAGTGCTTGAGGGTGTTTGAAGGACACACGGACGGGGTGAATTCTGTCTCCTTCTCCCCCGACGGGCGGTATTTGGCATCGGGGAGCGGTCAGGAGGAGGGGCGCGACTTCACTGTTCGCCTTTGGGATTGCCAAACAGGACAGTGCTTGAGGGTGTTTGAAGGACACACTTTGCCCGTGAATTCTGTCTCCTTCTCCCCCGACGGGCGGTATTTGGCATCGGGGAGCGAGGACAAAACCGTTCGCCTTTGGGATTGCCAAACAGGAAAGTGCTTGAGGGTGTTTGAAGGACACAAGGACTGGGTGAAGTCTGTCTCCTTCTCCCCCGACGGGCGGTATTTGGCATCGGGGAGCGGGGACAAAACCGTTCGCCTTTGGGATTGCCAAACAGGACAGTGCTTGAGGGTGTTTGAAGGACACAAGGCCTCAGTGAGTTCTGTCTCCTTCTCCCCCGACGGGCGGTATTTGGCATCGGGGAGCGGTGAGTACGGGGGGCGCGA
>JANZZQ010000297.1 GCA_026419315.1 Armatimonadota bacterium
GGGAAGCCATCCCAACGGAAGGCGTTCCCGGAGGTTGAATCCATCCTTCGGTTTCTTTCGCTTCCTCTTCTCCCCACTTTCTTTTAAGGTCAATGGAGTAGCGCCACACATAACTGCCGTTGACACCGATTTCTCGGAAGAAATTGACAGCCCTGTTCAATGCACTTTTCGCCTCTTCAACTAAGGAACGCTGGCTATATCCGAAGGAGAACAAAACCGTGAGCATTAAAGTTGCCACAAATCCTTTACTCATTTTGCTTCACCTCTCTCCTCCCTTAAGCGGTCAAGAAATCACACGCCTTTCCCGCTATTGATTTTCCCGGCGGCGTGTGCTATCTAAAGAATATGGCTTAACACTGTTGAGGTCAAGTGTTGAAATTTTCTCGGAATGGGCGGGTGGCGGAACTGGTAGACGCGCTGGACTTAGGATCCAGTGGTTTAAAGCCGTGCGGGTTCAAGTCCCGCCCCGCCCACCATTTGTTTTTTTCAGAGGTTGGCTTTTGT
>JANZZQ010000030.1:0-3005 GCA_026419315.1 Armatimonadota bacterium
TGTGGCAGCAGTTCAGTTGGCTCGGTCAATTTTCCCGAATCGCTCTCTATTGACAACAGCGAAGAACTTGCTTGACGAAGCCTGTGCACACGCTCGTTGTCAAGTCTTTGTCCCAAGCGAATTGCGCTTGCTTGAGGATGAGATGGAACAATTGCAGGCAGAGATGAGGCGTCTCCTCAGGACAAGTGAGAGGGAACAATTGTCCGAGCTGATGGAGCGAGCCATAGCGTTGCAGGCAAGAATAGAAACAATGCGAGTGCAACTCAAAGCAACTGTGCCGCAAGTGACGGCAGAGACGGTTCAGATCGTCGCCAAAAGACACTGGGGTTAAGGAACGAGGTTTTCGCCAAGCCAAAAAAAGACTTGTGCTAGTTCAGCGGCCCTGCAAACGGGCGAGGCGCGATGAAGCTAAGCGGGGAACCTTTAACTGCAAGCGAAAAGAGTTCGTATAAGGCTAATCACCTGGAGAGTCAAGATTGTTGACGCCCGGAAGGTTCACCTCTCATCGGAGTTCAAGGTCGTGGCTGCATTCTGCAAACAGCGTTGAAAGAACGATTTGTGGCGGGTAAACTTTTTTTCGGACGCAACTGTGAGGTAAAAACTACGCTCGTAGCCTTCCCTGGACTCTCAACCCTTTTGGGAAAGGAGTGTCCGCAGTAATGCAGTGGCGTCGATGGTCACTTGTGGCGTTGGCGTTTGTTGTCGGGTTCGTTTTGGGTTGGTTGATAAGAAGCGGTATCGGAGGCGAGAAAAGATTTGCCATGGGGAAAGTTTTGGCTCAACTGAAAAGTTCCGACCCCGTTCAAAGGGTTGAGGCAGCGTGGACCCTTGCATCGAACCCGACACCTGAGTTGGCAGATGAACTTGCGAACTTGTTGCTTGACAAAGAGGACCATGTCAGGTTAGCGGCGGCGGTGGCGTTAGCAAGGATAGGTGAACCCGCGATTTCGCCGACACTTCGGGTTGTCAAGAAAGCAGCGGAGGAGGCAGCAAAAAACCCACAGCAACCTTTTCACTTTTTGCCGGGTCAGTTTTTCAGGCAACCCCGCGATGCCGCTGTTTTCATCCTAACCCACATTGCCAGATCAAGCGATGGGGCGAAGAAAGTAGCCAAATTGCTTGAAAGCCGTGACCCATTAGAACTTGGAATTGCTCAACAATCCCTTCAGCAAGTTGGCTCGCCAGTTCTCCCCGCAATCTTGCCTTACCTCAAACATGAACGCCGTGAGGTTCGGTTCGCCGCACTCAGCGTTATCAGCGCTTGTGGCGAACAGGCTATTGACGCTTTGCGCAAGTTCATCATTGAAAGCAAAGAAGAGCCGAAAACCCAACTTGACCAAGACACGATGAGGATGGCGGTTTATTCCCTCGGAAATACCCGGAGCGACAAAGCCTTGTCTGTTCTCAAAGAAGCCCTTAAAAACCCGCTGCTTGAACCAGATGCTTGGCAAGCGATAGGCAACTTGAGGACCGAAGGTGCAAAGAAATTTCTGCTGGAGCAGTCTCAAAAGTTCATCAAGGAGGGGAAAAACCCACCACCTGCGATGATTTCTGCAATTGGCGCATCTCAAATTTTGGAAGCCATACCTTACCTCCGACAATGGCTTAAATCCTCCGACCCTCGCGTTCAAGAGGCGTCAGCACTCGCTTTGGGAATGCTCAGGGACAAGAGCTCCGTTAAATTGATTGAACCGCTATTGCAGGCGAAAGATGTTGGCTTGGCAGCGGCGGCGGCTACCGCTCTAAGTTTGCTTGCTGACCCCCAATCGCTACCTGCCCTTTACAAAGTTCTGGAACGGGTGAAAAACCTATCCGATATCCAAGTCGTCCTGAACGCATTGACAGCAATTCAAAGCATAAACGAACGCTCATCTATCCCCGTGCTTGAGAATTTCCTTCGCCGACCGGATTTGCCGGAAGTTGTCAGGGAACAGGCGAAGAGGGTTTTGGAGCATTTGCAGCGATACGGTCGTCCAAGCGTTTAGGCATCTTCGCTAAAATTGGTGATGTTTGCGAGCTTTTCTGTTCGGGCAAAAAGCCGGTGACCCAGAAAAACTGAGTTGAGAGAGGGGCTTACCCATGAGGTGTTGGAGTTTTCTGGCAACAATCTTGCTTGCTGTTATGTGGGGGCTAAGCGCATACGGTCAAGTTCAAACACCGTTAACCCAACGCCGCACTTTTCTCCTCACCGCGTCGCCCCCTCAAATACCTGCTGACGGCAAAAGCACATGCGAAATCACCGTCAGAATTGATGACCCTTCTGTGCCCGATGGAACTGTCGTTTACTTCACCAGTTCACTGGAGGGGACCTTCATCGAGCCTCAAGCAACGCTTCGTGGCGGTATTGCCCGTGTAAAGTTGAGGGCAGGGACAGTGCCGGGAGTGACCATAGTTACTGCAATGTTCGGGACCTCACGCCAGACCGTTGAAGTTCAGTTGTTACCTCCGGGAGTAGAGGCAACAAGGGAGGGACAAGTCATACACATTGAAGGCGATTACGTGGCCTATGCGCCCATTTACAACTTTGTCGCCGGTAGCGGCAAAGTTCGGTTCATTTACAAAGGCTGGGAAATCCGAAGCGACGTCAGACTTGACTTTTGGGTGAATTCAAAACTCGTTGTCGCAGAAGGTCAACCTGGCATGAACCACGTCATTATCACCAACGGGAAAGTGAAGTTAGAAGGTGACAGGTTCGTTGCCGATGCTGAGCGGCAAGTCGGGATATTGACAAAAGTTGTCCCTGAGGTTAAGAGAATTGTTGTCAAGGGGTGGGCTCTTGAAGAGGGAACGGAGAACGATGCAGTTGGTCTCACCGAACCGCCCACCCCAGTGGACATTGAGGTGAATTGGGTTCGCGGTCGTTCTCTGACAATTTATCCTCCGCCCAACGAGAGAATCGTGATTCGCAGGGCTCAAATTTACGCTCAGGGCAGGAAAATGATTGCCCTGCCGATTTACGTTGAAACGAGGGGTGGGTTGTCTCTCGGCAGCTACTACGGCGCCGG
>JANZZQ010000030.1:3015-11498 GCA_026419315.1 Armatimonadota bacterium
GGGTGAGCATAACCGCCTACAGCGGCTTCCAAATTGACACCCCCATTTACTACCGGGCTGACTTGAGAGGGACCGGAGCGATAAGGTTGCAATACTTCGGTGGACAAGGTTTCAGCGCTTACCGTAAAGGCTTTGCCCTGTCACTTGAGGAGCAATATGTTTTCGGCAAGAGAGGCGAGATTGAAGGAGGGGTTTTACTTGAGCAGTTCACCCGCTCTGATTGGGGTTTTAGATGGCAGCACTTTCACAGGTTAGGCAATAACGGTCGCTTGAACCTTTTCCTTGACTACCCGCGCCATGAAGACCTGTTCATCAGGCTCGGGTATCACGGTTCAATAAAGAACACCGGGGTAGGTTTGGAGCTGAATCTTCAGAAGCCGAAATCGCAAGGTTTGTCTCACAGCGTCCACGCTTACACCTACCTTCCCGGTAAATCGTTGGGAAAGTCGGGGTTGTCATACACCCTTTCTGCTGGTGCGGTATGGCAACCGAAAAGTTGGGGTTCATCCTTTGGGTGGAGTGTGGACGCAAATTTCAACTTGCCGATATTGAGGCTTAGCCGAAACGCACAAGTTTCGTCCCAAATAGGGATTTCCCTCCTTCAAGTGGGAGGGAAACTCGATTTGCCCTGGCAATTCAGTGCTATGCTGAACCGACCCGTTGGTCGGATGGGAAACTTGTCGCTGACTTACAACCTTGACAAAGGTCGGAGCTTCTGGGGAAGCAGTGGGTCTATCTCTGAGACCCTTTCGTTAACCCTCATGTTGAGACCATCGCACAAGTGGCAAGTTTATGGAATGAGTTCTTTGAACCTGAGAGGCGGCGGTCAGTTCAGCAGCATCTACACCTATTTCATGCCCAACGATCTGTGGAGGGTCGGACTTGAATTGAGTTATCAGGGCTACTCGGGTTTCAGCTACCTTGACTACGGCTTTAGAATCATAAGGGATTTAGGCAACGGTGTGGGAATCTCGTTGAACTGGTCACGCTCTCGGGGTCGCTTCTACATAGAGTTTGGCGGGCTTTACTGGTAACTTTGTCAAGACTTGACGGAGACCGTTGGTTGTGCTATCCTTTGAACCGCTACATTGTGACAATAACGGGAAAGCGACCGACGGGGATGGGGTGCGGGTTTTTGCGAACCGCCCTCGCATCGCCCGATGACTTCAAAGGAGCGCTACATACCGGAACATCGGAAAAGCAGAGAGTAGACCGCTGGGCTTCTCGGTCAAACGCGAAGCCTGGCACCCCCAAACCCCCGGCGCCCGAAGGTTGCTGCCGCAGGGGCAGCCGGCACCTTGCAGGCAGGCACCTTCGGGCGTTTCCTTTTTGTGGCATGATTTCTCTTAGCTCCCAAGCCAACTGGGAGGTGGAAAGCACCATGGGTGAAACTTTGACGCACCGAGAAAGGTGGTTGCGAACCTTTCACTACCAACCTGTTGACCATGTGCCTGACGAAGAATTCGGATATTGGAACGAGACTTACGCTGTCTGGCACAAACAGGGACTACCAGAATGGGTTCGGACGGAGAGCGATGCCAACAAATTCTTCGGGTTTGCCCCACGAGCAACTGCCCCCATCCACATTGACATCTACCCTTGGTTTGAGGCAAAAGTTTTGGAAGAAACCGACCGCTACCGCATCATTGTTGACGGCAAAGGGGTAAAGTGCAAAGTCTACAAGGACGGGACGAGCACGATCCCTCATTACCTTGAGTTCCCGATAAAAACCCGCGCCGATTGGGAAGAGTTCAAGAAGCGACTTGACCCAACCGACCCGGTTCGCTATCCTGCTGACTGGGAGGAGTGGAAACAAAAAGTTGCCAACAGGGACTACCCGCTCGGAATTTTCTGCGGAAGTTTGTTCGGATGGCTTCGCGATTGGATGGGTTTCGAAAACATCGCCATCGCTTGCATAGAGGAGCCCGCTTGGGTTGAAGAGATGATGGAGTATTTGACCGAGTTCTTCCTCGCTGTCATCAAAAAAGCCGTTGAAGAAGTCCAATTTGACTTCGCCCACTTTTGGGAGGACATGGCTTTCAACAGCGGCCCGATGATTTCACCGAGACTTTTCCGTCAGTGGATGACTCCCCGCTACAAACGCATCACTGACTTTTTGCGCAAGCACGGGATTGACATCGTGATCGTTGACTGTGACGGCAACATACTTCAACTCGTCCAACATTGGCTTGACGGCGGGGTCAATGTCATGTTCCCCCTTGAGGTTCGCGCCGGCTCAGACCCGGTTTTGATCCGCCAAAAGTTCGGAAAAGACGTTTTGCTGATGGGTGGAGTTGACAAAATGAAGTTGATTGCGGGGAAGGAGGCAATCGTTGAAGAACTCAAAAGAATTGCACCGGTTGTTGAAGAAGGTGGCTACATCCCTCACGTAGACCATCGCTGTCCGCCCGATGTGACCTACGAAAACTACCTGTTTTACCTTGAGACGAAACGGCGGATGTTCGGAATCCCTGACCCTCCTCACTGGGAGCAAGTGAAAGAAATCCTCGAGCGCTTCAAACGAGGCGAAAAGGTCAAAGAACCATCTTGACACTTTGTTAGGGCAAAGCTTCTATCGAGCGGAAAAATTTTCTAACGCTCAACTTCAAGCGAGAAGCGCAATTGGTGGAGGGCAAGGCTCCTGTTGAGTCTTGAATTCAGAAAACAGGCAAATCAAAAGGGACGCCGTTTTGCTCCGCCGATTTCCATGCCCCTTCAATGAAAGCGACGATTTGCAGCGTCTCAGAAATGTCAATGGGTTGCTTGTGAGTTTGAAACATCTCCACGATTCGCTTGAGCAACTCGCGGTAAATGTAGCGAATGTCAATTGTCGTCGCCCACACTTGTTTTTTGCACACGACTGTGAAGCCGTAAGCGTGAGCGCCCTTACGTATTCCTCTCATTGTCCCAATGCGCCCGTCTTCCCATTCCCCAACAACGACTTCGCCGTCTTCCCCGTAAATGCATCTCACCCTTCTACAACCTTTGCCCATCAGCGCAAACAAGGTTTCAACCCCGTGAATGCCGTAGTGGAACAATCCCGGGTTTCGCGGGTGAGTCGGAGCGGGCGAGAAGGCATCGGCACCAATAACTTTGCCCCATTCGCTTTCCTGCTCGTGAACTCGTTGCACTTCCAGTGAGTAACGCAGGGACGAACTTGAGAAGAGGGGTGCATTGTGCTTGGCGGCGATTTCGGCAATTGAAAGGGCATCGTAGAGGGAACAAGCAAAAGGCTTGTCAACGAAAACCGGCATTCCAGCTTCAAGGAAAGGTTTTGCCCGCTCCAAATGGACACTCCCATCTTGTGACAAAACCATCACGGCATCAACCAGTTTCCGCAATTCTTCCAAACTGTCAACGAAACGGATGCCCAACTCTTCTCGCAGAATGCGGTTGTATTCTCGATGTCGTTCCTCGGGAATAATGGTGGAGGGAGCAGCCCATGCTGCCACAACTTTCGCCCCGTCAACCCATTGATCCTCGTGGACGCCGATATGGTTGAGCCGTTTGGTGAATTCGACCGAGTGCGATGTGTCTGTGTCAACGAGCCCAACTCTCACCATTTCACTCCCCCTTGATTGTGGCTGGGTTCTGAACCGCACTAAATGGATTTCTCGCCGACGATAATTCTCGCGTTCGAAGAACAAGGCAAGGCACAAAAAATCTTGCCTTATTCGCATCACCTGCGACTTTCGAAGATTTCCGCAAACCTTCAAAGCAATGTGGCTTGTTGGTTCAAATCAACCTTGTGGTTCAGCACGGTTCGAAAAATCTCCTTCTGTCCCGCATCCTCCGAGGAATCGAGAAATTTGGAGTGAGCGGCTTAAGCAACTCGTGAGTAATGACCGATGACATTGCTCTCATCTGGTGTTGCTGGTGGTGCGGCGGAGTCCGGACCCGTCCTCGAAGGAAGTGCAAATCGGCATCCGTTCGGCAGCGTGAATCGTTGAAGGCGGCGGTAAAAGAACAACCCTTTCCGCCTCCTCAATCGGCTTCGTCGTCGTCTCTTTCGGTTCGCAAGCAACTACCCGAAAAGCACAAAGGAATTTTACCACTGAGCCTTTTCATTGAGAATGAAAGGCGGAGCGACTTGACTTGAGCGAGAACGGAAACATCAACTCCGGCTAATCCCAAAACCGTCGGCATCAAACCAACGAACTCGGTGAAAGCATTCAAGTGAGGGCTTGCCGACACACTTAAAGCCACCAAATCCAATTGCAACCGCAGGCTCAGCTTGAATTCAGAGGAGCCACAACAGGTAAACAGATAGGCACAATTGCCGTTGAAGTCGGTCCAACGAAGACGCAACAACCTTGGCGCAAACCTGACCGAGCGGGAAATGGACTGATTTAAGTTCGCTTTGTTAACCCTTCGCAGCCGGCTGGGGACCGGCACAATTTTTAGCCTTCGGCTCAAGAGTTCGTTCTTTAAATCGGCTCAAATTGCCCGAAATTGAGCCAGTTTCTGGCCTTTACATCCCCGCTTTTGCCTTATAATAGGGATTTGGCTTCCCTTCGCATCTCGCTCTTTTCTTTCGGAGGCGGTTGAAGATGGTGGCTGAGTTTGTTCATTTGCACGTTCACTCCGAATACAGCCTCTTGGACGGTGCAGGGAGAATAAAGGATTTGGTCAAGAGAGCGTGCGAACTTGAAATGCCCGCTATAGCCCTCACAGATCACGGTGTCATGTATGGCATCGTTGAGTTTTACGAGGCTTGCACCGAGGCGGGCATAAAACCGATACTTGGTGCTGAGATTTACTACACAACAAAGAGCCGATATGACCGAGGTTCACGCCAACTTGCAGAGGCTCACCACCTTCTGCTTTTGTGTGAAAACGAAGTCGGCTACTACAACTTGATCAAGATCGTCAGCAAGGCTCACCTTGAAGGCTTTTACTACAAACCTCGCGCCGACAAAGAATTGTTGGCTGAGTATCACAAAGGCCTAATCGCTGCGAGCGCTTGCCTTGCAAGCCCGATTTGCCGGGCGATTTTGCGAGATGACATCTCAACAGCGGAAAGGCTTGCTTGTGAGTTTCGGGAGATTTTCGGGCCCGATAATTTCTTCCTTGAACTGCAGGACCACGGCATCCCGGAACAAAAGAAAGTCAACGAGGCATTAATTGCGATGAGCAAGAAACTTGGCATCCCACTTATCGTCACCAACGACGTTCACTATGTCCGGGCTGAAGATTGGCAAGCGCAGGATGTTTTGCTCGCAATAAACACGGGCGCAAAGTCGGTTGAAGAAGAGGACCGATTTCGCTTCAAGAGCCACGAATTTTATTTGAAATCGGCGGAGGAAATGAAGGCTCTTTTCCCCGACCAAATTGACGCCATAAGGCGAACCGTTGAAATCGCTGAGCGGTGCAGTTGTCAACTTCAACTGGGAGAACCCAAGATGCCCCACTACGAAGTTCCCGGAGGTATGACTCCTGAGGAATTTTTGAGAAAGTTGTGCTACGACCGCTTACCCCTTCGCTACCCGGATGCATCCGAGGAAGTCAAGAGGCGGCTTGAGTATGAGTTGGAGGTCATCTGCCAAAAAGGCTATGCGGGTTACTTCCTCATCGTTTGGGACATAGTTCACTACGCGAAGTCACAGGGCATCCTCGTCGGTCCCGGTCGCGGCAGCGCCGCGGGTTGTTTGGTCAGCTACATCTTGGGCATAACGAACATTGACCCAATAAAATACGGCTTGATGTTCGAACGCTTCCTCAACCCTGAGCGACAGAGTTCTCCGGACATTGACCTTGACTTTCCTGACAACCGGCGCGATGAAATCATCGCTTATGTGAGGCGCAAATACGGCGAAGACCATGTAGCGCAAATTGTCACCTTCGGAACACTGCAAGCCCGCGCTGCGGTCCGAGACAGCGGTCGCGTTTTGAAAATTGACCCTGCCCTTGTTGACCGTATTGCGAAACTGATTCCGATGAAGATGAGTTTGGAGGAAGCACTGGAGTATTCGTTGGAATTGAGGCAACTTTATGAAACTGATGAGCAAATCCGCCGTTGGTTGGACACAGCGAAAGCGATTGAGGGTTTGGCTCGCCACGCCTCAACTCACCCCTGCGGCGTCGTCATTGGCAGCAAGCCCCTTGTGGAACTTGTGCCGCTGCAGAAAGGCCACGATGGAGGTATCATCACGCAATACGATGGCCCATCGGCGGAGAAAGTCGGTTTGGTCAAAATGGACTTTCTCGGTTTGCGCAACTCAACCATAATCGGTCGCACCATTGAACTTGTCAAGGAAACCGACGGAATTGAGATCGACTTGAACGAGTTGCCCCTCGACGAGCCAAAAACTTATGCGATGCTCAGTGAAGGTCACACGGTCGGTGTCTTTCAGATGGAGAAGGGCGGTTGGCGGAAACTTCTCAGGGAACTGAAACCGGACAAGTTCGAGCACCTCGTTCCCCTCGTCGCGCTCTACCGACCAGGTCCAATGGAGGACATCCCTAAGTTTGTTGACGGTCGGCACGGCAAACCGATTGAATATCTGCACCCACGACTTGAACCGATTTTGAAGGAAACTTTCGGTGTGATGCTTTACCAAGAGCAAGTCATGAGGATCGCTCACGAACTTGCAGGGTTCACGATGCCCCAAGCGGAAATTCTGATGAGGGCGATGGCGAAAAAGAAAGCGGACTTGATGGAGCGGATGAAACCGCTTTTCATTGAGGGTTGCGTCCGAAACGGAATCTCCGAAGATGATGCAAAACGCATCTTTGAAAGGATGGAGGCTTTCGCCAACTACGCTTTCAACAAGTCCCACTCGGCAGCGTATGCTTTGGTCGCCTACCAAACCGCATACTTGAAAGCCAACTTCCCCGTGCAATACATGGCGGCTTTCTTGTCTGCAAACAGGGCATTTCGGGAGAAAGTTATCGTCGGCATTGAAGAATGTCGGAGGATGAAAATTCCCATCTTGCCGCCAGACATCAACCTCAGCAGTTACGATTTCACGATTGAGGAGCATGGCGGGCGGAGAGCGATAAGGTTTGGATTGGGCGCTATCAAAAACGTTGGCGACAACGCCGTTGAAGCGATTTTGCAAGCCCGCAAGCAGGGAGGAGCGTTCAAAGACATCGCCGATTTCCTAAGACGAGTTCGCCCCTACCGGACAGTCACCCGTGCCGTGGTGGAAAGCCTAATCAAAGTCGGCGCATTTGACAGTTTGCACCCGAACCGAAACCAGTTGCTTCAAGCGTTGGAAACATTGTGGGAGCAAGCAGGCAAAAGCGCTCAACCGGCTGCTGGGCAGGTTGCTCTTTTTGACGGTGAAGAGACGACAACGAGCACGGCTGCAATCTTGCTCCCAGATGTTCCAGATGTTTCCTTCAGGGAGAAACTCGAATGGGAGAGGGAATTGCTTGGGGTCTTCTTGTCGGCGAATCCGCTTCAAGCGGGCTACCAAATCGTCGCATCGCGCATCACTCACGGGCTGGACGAACTGCCCGAAATTACCCCCGGCGCTTTTGTCCGAGTTTGGGGAATGGTAGTTCACATTAGACCTACGGTTGACCGCCAGAATCGTCCGCTTTTGTTCGCCAAAATTCAAGACCACACCGGTGCTGAAGCGGAATTGGTCCTTAGCGGGGAAAGTTACCAAATTTTCGCTCATCTGTTCGAACGAGACGCTCTCGTCTATGTTGAAGGGACGGTCAGGCTGGAAGAGGTTTATCGCCACAATGGCAACGGACATGAATACGAGGAGGACGAAGAGCCACAACTTGTCGTCCGAATTATCCCTCGCAATGTCGAACGCTTCAACCTTGACGATGCACCCAAAGTTTCTAAGCCCATTAACGGCGTTGGGCAAATCCCAACTCAATTACAACCTCCTACAAGACAACCCAATGGGTGGGTGAGCAAATCAGCACAACCGAGCAAGGTCGCAGCCTCTGAGCAGTCAAAATCTCCCAAATTGCAACTGTTCCTGCCACCTAAATTGCCGGAGGTGACGGCACAGCAGTTGAAAGAGCTGTTGAGCAACTACCCTGGCGATACAGTCGTTGAGGTCGTGATCCAGAACGGAACCGCAGTCAAGGTGAGGCAGTTATCCACAAAAGTGAAGTTGGGCAGGGAGTTTTACCAGCAACTCGTAGCGCTCCTCGGCAAAAATTCCGTTCGGATCGTTCAATGACGGGACCGAACCACTCCCTCGGTTCAAAAAGCGCCAAATCAACTGCATAATGCCAACGGCTTTGGGACAGGGAGTTGAGAAAGAATGGGGGCAAGTTCTTGTCCCCCACCATAATTTTTGAGTTGGTGTCGCCGCTGCCTTCTTATTGCCTTCGCGAGGAGGGGGAACTTGAGATGGCTCAAGTGGTCTTCATCGCCGTTGATTTGGGTGCGGAGAGTGGAAGGGTTCTGGCAGGGAAGTTGACCGAAGGCAAATTTGAATTGGAGGAAATCCACAGATTCCCCAACGGTCCAATCCGAATCGGTGAGCACATTTACTGGGATGTCCTGAGGC
>JANZZQ010000002.1 GCA_026419315.1 Armatimonadota bacterium
ATGTGTATAAGAGACAGCCGTTGAACGGATGGGTTCAATCGGCAGGTCCGGGCTTGGGTCAGGATGTAGGTGGAATTTGGCCTTATGTGAGAATGCGCAGCAACAACCCGGGCTCAAATGTTTGGTCTTGTCCTAACGCTATTCCAGGGCAGGACAACACTTTCTCTCCCGGACAAAACTACATCATGAACGACTATGTCCGAGCTGCGCACCCAGGTCAGGCATACACACGAACTGCGTGTTCGGCAAATGTGCCCGGCTATTTCACCGGAGCCTCTCAGGCTTCAATTCGTGATCCGGTGCGTGTGATTTTGGTTTACGAAGGCGCTCAAAGGACAAACGGCAGTGTTGCTCGGAACGGAAGCGTTTACTTTAGCTTGGGAGCAACAAGCGCTCATCCCCCAATTCCAGTCAACAACCCAACCATTTACCACTCAAGGGGGAGCAACTTCATCTTCTGCGACGGGCACGTGAAATGGCGAATCCCAAGCACGACTTGGACAAGCGCAACCAACTGGGCAGTCCAGCAATTCAATCCCGACTACTGGAATGTCCTGAATGACCCCCGCTCAGAGGCGGGCCCTCCAGGTGCTGGTCAAGAGGACAACTGGAACCCACAAATCGGAGGAGTCGTCTACCCGTAACCCTCCAACTTCACTTTGACCTCGCCGAAAGTTCAAGGGCTACCCTTTCGGGTAGCCCTTTTGGTTTAAAGGTGTGACTTTCACGAGTTCAAGGGCCTGCAATGGAGATGACCAAACGTTCCGGGTGAATAACCTCAAGAGCAACTTCCCTTACTTGGTCAGGTGTTATCGGCTCGTAGAAACTTTTCGCCCGCTGTGGGTAATCCAAGCCGAGTCCGTAAAGTTCACAAGAGACAAGCATTGCCGCTATGCCGCCTGTCGTTTCCATGCTCAAAACCAATCGTCCAAGCAAGTAACTTTTGGCATCTGAAACTTCATCTTCGCTTGGTGGCTCGGTGCGGATCTTGTTCAATTCGGCAATTGCGCTGTCAATTGCTCGGCCTATATCCTTCGGGTTAACTCCCATGCGGACGACGAATGGTCCCTCTCCTAACCCGGCTTGAAGGGAAGCCCCAACTGCGTAAGCCAGGCCTTGATTGTCCCGAATTTGAGTGAACAATCTTCCCCAACCAGCGCCCAAAATCGTCGTCATGACATTAGCGGCATAGAATCTTTCGTCGTTGCGCTTCAACCCCTTGTGTCCCATATTAATCCAAGCCTGAAGTTTGTCGGGCAATCCCACATGCTCGCGTTTCAGGCTTTCGGGGAGTGAAGCGGGTGGAAAGTCAACTTCCTTAGGGCTATCGGTTTCCCAATCGGAGATCGCCTCCGCTATGGGATCAAGCATCTCTTGAGGTTCCATATCCCCAACAACGGCGAAAACGGTTCTCGCTGGATTAAACGCTTTTCGGTAAGCCTCTAAGATGTCGTCACGCGAGAGGGCAGCTACACTTTCAAGGGTCCCGTCGGAAGGGTAGTGGAATGGGTGATCCGGTGAATAAGCTAAGGAGAGGAAACGGCGGTAGGAAACCTCTTCGGGACGAGTTGCAGCGTCTTTTAAGGCGTTTATAAGCCTCAATCGCTGCTTCTCCAATTCCTCTTCGGGGAAGGTCGGATAGCGGAGAATCTCCGCAAGGAGCGACACACAATAAGCGAAATCTCGAGGGAGACAACTTAACTGAACGGCAATGCCTTCATGACCAGCGGTAAAACTCAACTCTGCCCCCCGCCTTTCCAGGGCATCATCAATTTCCTGAGCAGTTTTCGTTTCCGTCCCCCTCCTCAAAACTTGAGCCATCAAGTTAACGCTACCGACCTTTTCTGGCAGTTCCCAAACCGTCCCACCTTTAACGAAACCGTAAAGGCTGATCAACGGTGCGCCAATTAACCGCTGCGCTATTAGAACGCATCCATTGGGCAAAACCGTGCGCACAGGGTCAAAAACCTTCATCCCGAATCCCCCTCTCTGAGTTTTAATGAACCGCTAAATTTGTAGCACATGGCCGCAGTCTGAGTAATCCTTCGGGGAGAAAGCTTGTCCAGACGAGCGCAGCGCTGAATTTTCTCGTCGCCTCGCACTTAGCGTCTCAAGCGTTTTGCCCTTGACATCTAAGGTTTCACGGCTATAATTAGCCCCTTGGAACGGCAGGCAAAAGCGGCTTCGCCAAGCCGCTTGAAACGATCCTGCCGATGGTCAGCAACGGAAAAGAGGACAATTTGGAGGGCAAAAAGGCTTTGGCGGTATAGGGGAAAACACCGTCAAAGCCTTCCTTTTTGAAGCGTGGCAGGAGAGTAACCATTTTCGCTTAAGGTTGTCTGATGGCAACGGTGAACGCCGTTGCTGACCATTGAAAGGAGGCGATTTTGTCGTGAGTAGTAACAGTAGTGGCAGTAGTAACCGTAGTGGCGACGGTCAAAACCTTTGGCGTCGTTTGTTCCGTTATTTGCGACCTTATTGGCATTGGGCAATTTTGAGTTTGCTCTTGACACTCCTCGTGACGGGCTTGAGTCTGCTCCCGCCAAAACTGATGCAATTGCTCCTCGACAAAGCCATCCCCCAAAAGAGCTTAAAGTTGCTTTGGCAACTTAGTGCTTTGCTCCTGGGCGTTTACCTCGTTAGCGCAGTTATCGGCTTTGCAAGGACTTACCTCATGTCGTGGCTTGGTCAGAAAGTCCTTTACGATATGCGTTCGGAACTTTACCAGCATCTGCAGCGGCTCTCCTTAAGTTTTTACGACACCCATCGAACTGGGCAATTGATGTCCCGCATCACTGGCGATGTCGGGATGCTCGAAGGTTTCCTCATCCACAGTATCCCTCAGTTTTTCGTTGACCTCCTGACTTTGTTCGGTATCGGGTTCGTTCTCTTCCAGACTGACTGGCAACTCGCTTTGATTGCGTTAGCGCCGTCGCCGATTCTTTTCGTCATGACAGTCAAGTACAAAGACTTTGTGCTTCCCGTTTACCGGCGACTTCGTTACGCTTGGGGCGACTTGACTTCTTTCCTTTCAGACACCCTCGGCGGCATTAGGGTCGTGAAGGTTTTCAACCAAGAAGAACACGAGGTTCACCGATTCAGGGTCAAAAACGAGCGCATACTCAAGGGAAGCCTTCAGGGCGTTCTGATTTGGTCAACTTTCTTCCCGACAATGGGACTTATAAGCACGGTCAGCCTGGTTGCCGTTTGGTTCGTTGGCGGAAAACAGGTAATGGAAGGGACATTGAGCCTCGGTGTCTTGACAATGTTTACCCTTTACCTTCAGCGCTTTTACATGCCCGTTCAAAACCTCGCTCAACTCAACGATGTTCTCCAGCGGACCAAAGCGTCAGCGGAGAGAGTCTTTGAAATCCTTGACACTCAACCCGATATCCAAAACGCCCCTGATGCCATCGTTCCCGAAAAGATAGAAGGACGCATAACTTTGGAAAATGTCAAGTTCGCGTATCCGGGCAGCAGCGACTTGGTTCTCAAAGGCATCAATTTGGAAATCCATCCTGGAGAGATGGTCGGCATCGTTGGGCGAAGTGGCGCCGGTAAAAGCACACTTGTCGCTCTCATCCCAAGGTTCTATGACCCAACGGAAGGCAGCATCAAGTTGGACGGAATTGACTTGCGAAAAATTGACTTGGCGACACTTAGGGCGAACATAGGGATGGTTTTGCAGGAGCCCTACCTCTTTCACGGCACAATCAAAGAGAACATTGCCTACGGTAAGCCCGACGCTGATATGCTGAGCATAATCAAGGCGGCGAAAGCAGCGAACGCCCACGAGTTCATCATGGAGTTCCCCGACGCTTACGATGCTTATGTTGGAGAGCGGGGAATGAAACTTTCGGGAGGTCAACGTCAGCGGATTTCCATAGCAAGGGCATTGTTGCGCGACCCGAAAATTCTGATTTTGGACGAAGCAACCTCAGCCGTTGATAGCGAGAGCGAGTATGCAATCCAACAGGCGCTGGAACGATTGCTTCAGGGACGAACGACAATAGCAATCGCACACCGACTTTCAACTTTGCGCAAAGCCCACAAACTCATCGTTTTAGAGAATGGAGAGATCGTTGAAGAAGGTTCTCACGAAGAACTTATGGCAAAAGAAGGCGGTATTTACAGGAGATTGGTTGAAATCCAAATGCGCATGAGTGAAACCTTAGCAACGGCGTCGCCAAACGGCGACAACGGGAACAGGAACGAAGGGCAATTTCTGGTCGCTAACAGGGCTAAGTGAATCCTCAAATCGGCGTTGACTGCCAATGGAGTGTGAGCGAAGATGGCGTCTACTTGGGAGTTAGAACCAGACATAGAGGTAAGAGTTATTAAGGGCAGCGAGGCAAAGTTCCTAAAAATGCAAGATGGGCAAATTGTGCTTGTTTGGAACGAACAGGCGATCGCCGTCAGCAAAATCCTCCGAGCACTCCCGATAAGCGACCCGTGGCGTTATCTCTTTGTCTATGACACCGAAGGCAATGAAATTGGGGTTATCGTGGATTTTAAGGAACTTGATGACGCTTCTAAGGAAACTGTCCGCGAGGAATTGGAACGACGCTATCGCATTCCGAAAATTTTGCGAATTTTGAAAGTGGAACGGCTGCCTCAAACGGGACACACTCGCTGGCAGGTTGAAACCGATGAAGGATTGAGAGAATTTGTTGTGCCCGGGAGTGAACACATTTACACTGCTCGCTACCCGCGAATCTTTCTCGTGGACGAGGACGGAAACCGCTACGAAATTCCAAACTTTGAGCGATTGGACCCTAGGAGTAGACGCATATCCATCCAGTACCTGTGACAGACGAGGCGGAGAGAAGGCTCACCTGTTCTCTACGCCAGTTCCTTTTTATGAAGCTTGTGCTGAAAAAGTTTCACTCAGGCAGAGTTTGGTTGATGGCGTTAAAGGTGTTGGCTACTTTGCGGCCGAGGACGGTCAAGGCAGCGATAACGACCAAAGCGATCAACGCCACCAACAAACCATACTCAACGAGAGTTTGTCCCTCTTCCTCCTTGATCAACCTTCGAAGCAACATCTTAACTCACCTCCTAAGTCTCTGCGCCGCTACCGGCGCTTTCGTTGTCAAGTATTATGCCGTAAGTTTGCTTAATCATATGTGACTGAGGTCACACAAAAAACGAAACGATAGGATGGAATTCGACTGCCTTTATATTTGCACGAAACGAGCCGAGTGTCAATAGGTTCGGCTTGACGGTGCAATTGGGCCTTTATTCCTCTTTGATTGCCCCAATTACGCGGTAACCGCCGTGAATATCCACGCATTCGGCGTTTCCGAAAATTTCCTCAATGATGCGTTGCAAAGTTTTCGCTCCGTGTTGGGTTCTTGCGACGAACCAAAAACTCCCTCCAACTTTGAGCCACTCAAAGGACTCGCGAATCAGTCGCACCAAAACTTGCTTGCCTGCATGGATGGGTGGATTGGTTACGATAGCGTCGAATTTCAAGTCTTTTGGCAAGGCGCCGAACCCATCGCTTTTCAAGACCACTACGTTTTTGACTTTATTGAGTTTAGCGTTTCGCTTCGCCAAAGCAACTGCCCTTTCATTGATGTCAATCATCCAAACCCTCAACTTAGGGTGTGTTGCTGCAATCGCGATGCCAATTGCACCGTAACCACAGCCCCAATCAAGAACCTCACCCTTCTCGGGCAGCTGAACTTTTTCAATTAGCCGCTTTGTCCCCATGTCTACATAATCTTTGGCAAAGACGCTTTTATCGGTCTCAAAAACGAACTCGCGTCCTCTTAAGATTGCGCGAATGCGTTTAACCTTGCTTGGAGCTTTTGGTCTCTCGGCAAAATAGTGTTCCCATTCATCATCCAAACCTTTCCTCAGCAAGAGTGTTCACCTCTTGGTGGAAAATTCCTTTGCCTCTTCCCTTGCGCGCCATATGTATCTTGTCACTTACTGCCGAAGTATTGAATTGGGAAAGAGACGGTGGCAAATTGACAGTGAAGTTACTTCCTTTGGGAGGCGTCCGAAATTGACTGCCGACAAGGACCGAGGGAAGGAAAGGGAAAAATTTCGGCTTTACCGAAAAACGAAGGATGAACGGTTGAGGGAAGAACTCATCAGCGAGTACCGCCCACTGGCAGAACACATCGCACGCCAGTTTGTGGATTCGGGCGAACCGCTTGAGGATTTGGTTCAATATGCCCTTATCGGTTTGATCAAGGCGATAGAAGGTTACGACCCGGAAAGGGGGGTTGAGTTCACCACCTATGCATGGTATCAAATCCGCGGTGAGGTAAGCCACTACCTTCGGGATCAAGGTAAAATCATTTCAGAACCTGCTTGGCTTCAGGAAACGAGGATAAAGATTGAACGAGCTCGTAACAAGTTGCGCCAAACGGTCAAGCGTGAGCCAACAATAGATGAACTTGTGCAAGAAACGGGGCTGAAACCCGACGTTATCCGGCGAGTCCTTGAAACTGAGCAACTGTTCCGCGTCACACGCCTTGACGAAATTTCGGAAGATGAAGATGAAAGTGTTGCTGACTTGGAAAGACTTGCGGTTGAGAGGGAGCAAGTTGACATTGAACAGCGGTATCTCATCCATAGAGCCATAGAGAAACTGCCCGAATTGCAACGCAAGGTCATTGAACACCTATTTTGGGAGGACTTAACAATGACTGAAATTGCGCGTCTGCTGGGTGTTTCGGTCACTTATGTGAGTTACTTGTATCGGCAAGCGATTGCCAATTTGAGAAAGCTCTGGGGCGTTTCCTCTTCTGAACCGCCGTCGAGCAGGAAAGGCCGAAGAAAGAGAAAGCAAAAGAGCTCTACCGACAGCGAGCCTTAAGGACTTTCTTTCCACTGGAACAAAGCCGCAATTGCTCCCTTCGTCGCCTGAAATGTCAACATTTCTTTTGCGACGGGCGAATTATTGAGCAGTAGGGCGAAACTTGATTTTGCCCCGTAAACCCAAACAAGCATCTGGACAAACCAATGAACCAAAATGATGCCGACGATTAAACCGAGTGGGAAGGCGATTATATGGTCGACTTCTTCCAAAGAGAGCTGAAGGGCTTGGTCAATGAAGTATGCTGCCGCAATCGTAATCGCACCCAGAACGAGAAAGGCAATTACAAACAAAACCGCTTTGTTGGCGTCTGCTGAGGTAAACCACTGCACCGATGAGGCTAATCGCTCAGCAAAGAAACCACTCAGCTTGCCACAAATGTAGAATCCGACCACCGCCACGCTGCTCCTCACTGTCCCCTGCCAACTGGCGACGGAGGCAATTAGCAGGATGAGCAAGATGCAAATTCCGTCAAGCCAGGTCATGTTTCTCCCCTCCCCTTACGATGATGTTACCTTCGCTTGTTCCAGCGCCTCCCGCACCAACTTGTTTGCAAGTTGCGGATTTGCCTTCCCTTTAGTTGCCCTCATAACTTGTCCGACAAAGAAACCAAGCACCTTTTCATTGCCCGACAGAAACTCTTGAACCGCTTTCGGGTTTGCAGCGACGACTTCTTCAATGATGCGCCTTAGCTCTGCCTCATCGGTAATCTGGACCAACCCGCGTTCTTCAACAATTTGTCTTGGCGATTTTTGGGTTGTGAACATCTCTTTGAGCAATTCCTTTGCGATTCTGACACTTATGACCCCTTCCCGCATCAACTTCACCATTTCACCCAGGTGCTCCGGCGGGACCGGGCATTCGTCCCAACCCTTTCCAGCGTCATTGAGTAAGCCTTGCAAATCACCAAGCATCCAATTTGCAATTGCTTTCGGGTCGCCGCAAATCTTCGTGGCTGCTTCAAAGTAACCTGCGGTCACAGGTGCCGCAGTTAACAGTCTTGCTTCATATTCGCCCAACTCATACTCATGCATGAACCTCTCAAATCGCTGTTTTGGGAGCTCGGGCATCTCTGCTTTTAGCCTATTGAGCCATTTCTCGTCAACAACTACCGGCACAAGGTCAGGCTCGGGGAAATACCGGTAGTCATGAGCGGTTTCTTTGGTTCGCATTGGTTCTGTGATTTTCAACGCTTCATTCCAAAGCATGGTTTGCTGAACGACTTTTCCACCGCTCAGCAAAATTTCCCTTTGCCTTTTGATCTCTGCTTCAACTGCTCCGAGCACTGCCCGAAAACTGTTCAAGTTTTTGATTTCAACCCTTGTGCCCAGTTGGTTGCTTCCCTTCGGTCTCAAAGAGACCGAAGCCTCAAATCTCAACTGCCCCCGCTCCATTCGGCATTCGGACACGCCCAAGTAAAGAAGCAACTGACGAAGCGAAACCATGAATGCTTCAAGTTCCTCAAGCGAATTCATGTCAGGGTAGGTGACGATTTCGCAAAGCGGCACGCCGCTACGGTTGAAGTCAATTAGGGTCGCTGTTGGGTCGCCGGCTTCCTCACCGTGAATTGACTTTGCTGTGTCTTCCTCAAGGTGGACATCAGCGATGCCCACCCTCTTTGTCTTACCGTTGACTTCAATCTCCAACCAACCATCGTAGCCGATTGGCAAGTATTTTTGGCTGATTTGATACCCTTTCGGCAAGTCCGGGTAGTAATAGTTTTTCCGGTCAAATTTTGTCAAGGTGTTGATTTTGCAATTGAGGGCTAAGGCAACTTTCAGGACAGCCTCAATGGCTTTCTCGTTCACGACGGGCAGCACACCAGGAAAACCCAAACAAACAGGGCAAGTTGCCGTGTTCGGTGGTGCGCCGTAAGTGATTGGGCAACGGCAGAACAATTTTGAGTGCAGACTTGATAATTCTACATGTATCTCGCACCCAATGTTAACCGAAAACTCCGACACCCTTCTTCACCTCGCGTGCGGTGGGCAGAACAAAGAATAGAAACTTCATCTTCGATTGGCACTGTGCAAGCCACTCGCCAATTATAACCACAACTTCGCGTCTTTTACAGTGCACCGAAGTCTCGCGTTTCCGTTTTATGGTATCTCCCGTTGCGTGCGATTTTGCGCTGCGGCAGAAAGCGACCGTTTTTCGTCGGGAAGTTGCCGGTAGCGATTTAGAGCGTAAACGCTGAAACGCTGACTTGTGCCGAAAGTTTTTGGGGTCAAAAACGAGAACCGTTCTCTACTGCAGACTTTGTTGGCAAAAGCTAACCGCCAACTGCCACTGGCTTTAACCCGTATCCGTTGGCAAGTCATCTCTTCCAATCCCGCGAGCTTCAGCTTGTTATCTCAGGTGAGCCTTCTTTCCCTGGTCACGTCACAGACTTTCGCTCTTAGTCGGTGATGAATCTCTAGGGCTGACTTCGGGTAATCTCAGCTTGGTATACTCTCCCGAATGGCCGAGCAAATTTTGCGCTCGTGGTTTCAACGATGAAAGGGAGAGCGGGATAAAGGCGCAACCGCCTTTCCGGGTGGTCCAGGACGAAGTTCACTTTACGGACTTTACGCCTAAGGTAGGCATACGTCCAAATTTGTGGCAAAGAATCTGTAAGGTGGTGAGCGGTGATGGAATGGCAGAAAGCTTTAAAGCGAATTTGTTCTGACCGAAGGAGCAGCGCCGTTACCTTGACAAAGAAATCAGCACAACTGTTGGTGCAAATGACAAAAGGTGGAATTGAACCGACGAAGTTGATTGAAGCGGCGGAGCAGATTTTCAATGCCCACCCTGCAATGGCTCCACTTTGGCATCTCGCTCAATTGACCCGTAAGTATGTGGAAAGCCCGAAAAGTTTAGCGTCGGCGCTCGCCCAGTTTCTTGCGGACATGGAAGCCCACGCTAAAGCCTCAGTTGCCTGCGCTTCCGAATGGTTGCCCGAAGGCAAAATCTTGGTTCACTCCTTCAGCTCCCTCGTTTTTCAATCAATCGTCCAAGCGAACAGGAAAGGGAAAAAGTTTGAAGTCATTTGCACCGCTTCTTTTCCCGGCGGGGAAGGGATTTCTTTAGCGAAGGCGCTCGCGAAAGCGAATATCTATGTCACCCTCGTCTCCGACTTACAAGCCTTCGCGTGGCTAATGCAATGCGGTCTCGTGTTCGTAGGTGCAGATGCTTGGTGTGAGGATGGTTTGGTGCACAAAGTTGGGACATGGTGTTTGGCTTCTGCCTCAAAGCAAATGGGTGTGCCGGTTTGGAGCATTGGGACTTCTGAGAAACGATTGCCGATGTCGTGGAACGAGAAAATGAAAGGCGAAGCCCCTTTGCTCGTCAAATCCCATGTCCCCCAAGACCGAACCCTCTATGACCTGACTGAATGGGAACTTGTGACGGGCACTATAGATGAGACCGGCATACATCAACTGAAAACCCACTAACTACTCCCCTGACTCGCTGCCAAACTCCGTCAAGGGATGCCACAATGATTTTAGGCCAAAATTGAGCGCACCTAAGGGAGGCAAAAGGGATGAGGTTCTTTCTCAGCGCAGTTTTGATTGGCGCAGTAGTTGTCTCGGTTTACGCTCAAGGGGCGTGGGAAAACGCACTTAAGCGGGCGAAATCCGAACGAAAGTATGTCCTTGCCTATTTCGCCGACCCTGAATGCTTTACCTGTCAACGCTACATGGCTCAAACTATTGACAACCCACAATTGTCTCCGTTGTTGCGGCGTTTCGTCACCGTGAAAATGGATGCTGTCAAGGAGGCTCAAAAGTTGCTGGATTTTTTGCCCAAGTGGAAAGAACCATTCCCACTGCCCATAGTTGTCATCACCGACAGCAATGGGAAACTCGTTGACTTAGTTATGGGGCACTTGGGCGCAGACGCTTTTGAAGCGTTCCTGAAAGCCTTTCTGAAAGGCAAGAGGACAGACACGGTTGAGAAACAGCTGGAAGCGAAACCGAACGATTTGTCAACTCTTTACGAGGCAGCGGTCTGGTTTCTCGAGAGGGGTGATGGTAGGCGAGGTTTGCCTTTGGCTCAGAAGGTTTTGCGATTGGATCCTGATAACCGCAAAGGCTACTACGCCCCCATGAGATTGCATTTGGGGCTTTACTACTCAATTCACCACACCCGATTGGCTCATAAGGCAATTGACGAGTTCCGAGAAGTGATTAGGCGCTTTCCGAACACGAGGGAGGCGGAAGAGGCTCGGTTTTACCTTGCGGTCACTCACCTTGCGTTGGGGCAAGATGGTGAAGCGATGAAGATGCTGAAAGAGTTTTTGCGAACAAGCAAGTCCTCGCAGTTGAAAGAACATGCGAGAAAACTTCTTCGCTTCCTTGAAACCGAACCACCTGCGGATTTGAGGCGGGGTGAGGGCAATTGAATTCGCCTGTGGGTGAGCAGGTTATGGGGCACAGGGTTTTCCCCCTTCGGCTTCTCTCCCGTCGTGAACGATTGAGGCGACGTATTTGGCACTTGATGGAAGAAGCCGGTGTCTTGACTTTTCCCCTTGAAGTTTTCGGGAGAGTGCCAAACTTTATCGGCGCGGAACAAGCGGCTGAATTGCTCGCCCAACAACCGGAGTTTGAACGGGCGAAAGTCATTTTCGTCTCGCCCGACCATGTGCTTCGCCGTGTCAGGGAGTTGGTTTTGGAGAGCGGGAAAGTTTTGGCAGTCTCTCTCCCGCGAAAGTCGGCTCGGCACAGCAAATGTCCGCTCCTTCAGATCACCGAGCGGAAGGCTGTAAAGGCAGCTGCTAATATTGACAACTTCTTGCGCTACGGGCAACCCCTCTCGTCGCCCGTTGACCTTGCAGTTTTGTCAAGTGTCGTTGCCGACCGACTCGGAAACAGAATTACCCCAAGGCGAGAGTTTGGCGACCGTGAATGGCAGATGCTCGTGGATAGCGGCTTCGTGCACGAAGGGACGAAAATAGCGACCATCGTCCACCCATTGCAACTTGCCGATGACCTTGTCAAATGGATTACCGACGAAGACGTTAAAGCCCATTTGATTGTTACGCCGGAGGAAGTTATACGCGTGGGTGAGGGCGAAGATGGAATTCGTGCAAAGGCTCCTTGATTTTCTCCTGTTTTTCCTGTGCGCGCTGGCTATTTTGAGCGTCGGTGCAACACTGGTTCGCCGGCTCATCCCTTTCGGCGTCTCACGAATTGAAATGTTAACCCTCGCACTGGGCACAGGGACGGTTATTGTCGCTTATGGGGTTTTGTTGTTCGGTCTCATTGGTTGGTTGCATCGGACGGTATTTTACTTGTGGCTTGGGTTTTGCTACGCTTGCGGTTTCGTTGAACTGGTTTGGCTGAGGAAGCAAAATCAATTCGCTGCCCCGTTTGCGGAGTTTTGGGCTGACTTGACTTTGGTTGAGAAGTTTTGGTGTTGGGGGCTTGCGCTTCTGAATTTTCTGGCGATGATTTTGTGTTTTGTCCCGCCAACGCTTCAAGCCGAGTGGGATAGCCTTTCGTATCACCTTGCGGTCCCAAAACTTTACTGGATGGAAGGTCGCATCCATTACATCCCTTTCACCCACCACGCTCAATTTCCCATGACGGCACAGATGCTCTACCTGCTTGGTTTGGGCTTGACAAACCTTAAAAGCGCTGCCGTTGCGAAGTTATTCCACTGGCTTTTCTTCGTCCAGTGTCAGTTAACTTTGCTTTGCTGGGGAACTGCGGTCAAGCAAAAAAGTTTGAGACTTGGGTTAGTCGCTGCAGTTTTTTTTGCGTCGTTGCCCATCGCTTTCTTTGAAGCGACCACGGCGTATGTTGATTTGGCTTTGACCGCGTATGGGCTGCTTTGCCTTTTCTCAATTGCCCGATTTCACTCCCAACCTGACGGTCGGTGGATGGTTTTTGCTGGCTTGTTTGCAGGGGCAGCAGCGGGAACAAAATACACCGGACTATTGCTCATCGCTTTGTTAGTCCCGTTGGGGATTTGGGCGATCAAGCGTGTTGGGGAACCGAGGTGGAAGCATTTAGGGTTGGGCACCTTCCTCGCTTTGCTCATCGCATCGCCTTGGTATGTCAAGAACTGGATTTGGACTGGAAACCCTGTTTTCCCGTTCGCTTACGGGATTTTCGGCGGTCGGAACTGGACGAAAGAGATGGCTCAAACCTACACTGTTTCAAACCGAGAATTTGGAGGAAGCAGAAGCGTCTTGACGTTCCTCGCTATGCCTTTCAACTTGGCACTTAACGAAATTCGCTTCGGTCAATGCGCTCGCGCGTGGCTTGGAAGTTGCAAGCAGCGAGGGGAATGCGGGATGCAGTGGAAGTGCGGCAAGTTTGACAATCAGGATTTGCCGACGCTTGGGGTTGGTGTGCTTCCACTATCACTTGCGCCCGCAGCGATTCTCGCTATCGCTTTTGAAAGTTTGCCCTTCGCTATTAGCGCACCTATTCTTGCGATGTTGGGTTGGTTTGTTTGGTGGTTCATGGAGGCTCAATACTTGCGATACTTGCTTCCCGCTTTGGGCTGTCTCGCAATTTTGGTTGGATGGGGGGCAAGCAAGTGGTTTCAGGTGGGGATGTTGACGGCTGCCGTGACCCGTGTCACGATTTCTGTTGGCTTGGCCTATGCTGTGGTTGTTGCCCTTTGGCAATCGGCAACATTGACACCTCTGCCAGTAGCCGTTGGGTTGGTTTCTAACGAGGAGTTCCTGCGAACGGTAGAGCCAACTTATCGGGTCGCGGATTTTGTCAACCGTGCATTGCCGCGCAAAGCGGTCATCGCAACATATGGCTTTCCGTTGGGCTATTATTTTGAAAGGCGGTATTTCTGGGCGGACGAGGGTCATAACCTCCTGATCCGCTACAAGAAGTTGAGAGGTGTCGAAGATTTGATTGCGGAGTGGCACCGCTTGGGCGTAACGCATGTCGTCATTGATTGGAAATTTGTGCCGAAGGAAAGCAGCATCGGTCGCTGGATTTCGGAGGGAGTAAAACGGGAAATGATGGAACGGTTGTGGCGGGAAGGAACGAAGGAAGTCTTTGCGGTGGCAAGGAGGCAACGAAGATGACCGAACGAAACTGGGTCAAAGAACGAATTTTGCACCAAAGCTGGGAAACTTTGGAAAAGCGTTTCTACGACCAATGGATTCACGGGACCCTTTGGTGCATTGCGGGCTTCGTCGGTCTACTCTCCGCTTTGGTCACTGCTCGCGGGTGGGCATTCGTTTCGGCACGATTGGCGCTTGCTGCGTTGGTTTTGGGTGTTGGTATTGGAGTCTTCAAAGCACTCGGCTTGCTCAGGATGGTTCAAAATTCGCCTCAAGCCTTTTTGTCAATATTCACCGGTGCTGGTTCAAGGTGGTGTGCTCCACTTGTCCGGCGCTACACTGTTTACTTGGGTTTGATGGAAGGCGGGTTTGTGCTTCTGGAATGTCTGGTGCTTTTCGGTTTGCTCGGCCTCTCAACGACGGTCGCAACCATCCCAATGGACGACTCTGAGCGGTGGTCTCTCGCCATCGTGCTCTGGGTTTACGGCTTCTTCGCGGTGACTTTCGGAAGCAAAAGCATAACAAACGCCCTCACTTGGAGTTATTGGCTGCGACCAAAACTTGAGAAAGCGTTAAATTGGCAAGGCGCAAACTGGCTGTTGGCAAGCGGTCGGTGGACTTTGACAAGGTTTAACTTGCTGAGGCCAGAAATCCGCCCTCATCCAAACCATGACCGCCTCCTATTGATGTGGCGTGGTTTGGTGATTTGTTTGGTTCTGATGGTGACCGTTTTCGCATTGACACTCGCAGCCCTAACTTTGAGCCGATGAGGCTACAGCCATGCGTCGCAAAATTTTCCTTGCCTTGACAATTTTACTTGTTTGTCATTTCGCCGTATCCGTTGCTTACCTGTTTCGCTTCCCGGCGTGGCGTGCTCCAGACGAAGGCGCTCATTTCGCTTATATCCAACACTTGCACCAGACAGGGGGTTTGCCGATCTTTCTCGGCAAATACGAAGGCACATATGAAGCGCATCAACCTCCCCTTTACTACTTGACAGCGCTTCCTTTCGTTGCCCCGTTTTTGAAAGGCAACGGTCAAAACTTGACAGCGCTTTATTTGGCTCGTTTCGCTTCAACCCTTTGGGGCGCTTTTGTCGTTGTAGCCGCTTTTTTGTTGGCGTTGCGGTTGAAAAGCAAAGAACAAATCGCGCTCCCTGCCGCTTTGCTATCAGGCGCTTTTGCCGCGCTTTTACCCGTCCACTCTCTCGTTTGCGTTTCTGCGGGCAACGACGCAACTGCAGGAGCAGTTTCAGCAATGACGCTTTTGTGGCTTTGTCACATCTGCCTTTCTGGCGGGGAGCGAACAGAAAGGCAACGAATGTGGAACGCAACGGTTGCGGGGATTCTGAGCGGTATGGCCCTTTTGGCAAAGAGCAGCAATATCGTTTTGTTCCCTTTAGCGCTCATCGCTGCCGTTTTGACGTCAACTAAAACTGAAAAACAAACTGTCAAGCCGATTGTTCAAGGGAAAAGGAAACGCCAAACTCCCAACCGACTCAGTCAAATCCAAACTCGTTCCCTGCTCTCCACGCTTTCACCAGCATTACCTTTCTCCTTCGCTTTTCTCGCCTTCGCCCTTGTTGCGGGTTGGTGGCTTTGGCGCAACACTGCCCTTTACGGTGACCCGTTGGCGGTTCGGGCGTTTTTGGAAGGCTTTAAAGATTCGCCCAAACCAAGCGATTTCCTTGAGCCTGGCGGCCGCTATGCTCGTTACGGGACTTTGTCGCTGACAACCTATGTCATGTGGGTTGCTCAAATCACGCTGTTCACTTGGCTCGGAATTTACGGCGAACCGAACGAAGCGGTTAAAGGTTTGGCGAGGCTTTTTGAAGGGACTGAACCCGATTGGGGATGGGTGCTTGCCGCAACGCTTGTCGGCATTTTGGCTCTAGCAGCGATCGCTTTAGGTTGTGTTGAAAGTTGTCGCTCATGCGCAAACGCTCTGAAACAAAAACAATGGCACCTCGCTTTCGCCGTCGCTTTGCCCTTTGCTTTGTTTTTGCTCGTTTTCGCCGAGTTCGTCCAATTCAACCGCCACTTTTTCCAAGCCCAAGCAAGATACTTCTACCCAGCCCACGCAGCGATGGCTTACTTGTTTGCGGTCGGGGTTTTTCGCATCGTCCCCCAGAAATGGGCATGGCACGCAACTTTTGTTGTGACGATTCTATTTCTGTTTCTCTCGTGGCTTGTCTGGTGGAAATGGGCGGCACTATAAACGCAATCGCTTCCTTTCCTTAAGCACAACCATTGCTGCGTTGTGCCCTGCTGCTCCAATCACGCCGCCACCGGGGTGAGCGCCTGCGCCGCACAAATATAAGCCTCGCAAAGGGGTCCGATATTGTGCCCAACCGATGACGGGGCGGAAGACGAACATTTGGTCGGGCGTTATGTCGCCGTGGAAGATGTTGCCGCCAGTCAACGCGAATTCGGTTTCAAAGTCCTTGGGCGAAAGCGCTTGCAAGTGAACGATACTTGACGAAAAGTTGGGAGCAAACTCATCAACGACGGCAAGAATCCGCTTGACAAATTCATCCTTCCAACGCTCCCAACCTCCGACGGGTTCGTAGGGTGCGTATTGCACGAACAGCGAAATTATGTGTTTGCCCTCAGGGGCAAGAGTTTTGTCAAGAACGGTCGGGATGGTCATCTCAACCATCGGCTTTTCCGATGGTTCTCCGCAAACAAAATCGGCGTAAGCCTTCTCCAGAAAATCAAGGGACGGACAAAGGTGAATTGTCCCTCTCAGGAACAACTCCTCGTTCCTCGTCCCCTGACCTGCGTTCCGAAACTTTGGCAAACTCTCGGCAACGATGTTGACCTTGAAAGAGGCAGCGGTCATCTCAATGCGTTGAATTTTGCGGACGAATTCATCGGGCAAGACACCTTGTGGTAGCAATTGCAGGAAAGTCCGTTTCGGGTCGGCACTTGACAAAACAATGCGACTTTTGATTTCCGTCCCATCGTTCAGCATAACGCCAGTCACGGTATCGTTGCGGGTGAGAATTTGCTTGACCTCCGCGTTTGTCAAAATAGTTGCTCCGTGTTTTCTTGCAGCGTTCGCTATAGCTTCGCAGAGCATCCCCATTCCACCGCGAACATAGCCCCAAACCCCTCGTTTGCCCGTCACACTTCCCATGACGTGGTGGAAAAGCACGAGGGCTGTTGTCGGTGCTGTTGGTGGCAAAGCAGTGCCGATAACGCCGTCTGTCGCCAAAGTGACTTTCAGCGGTTCGCTTTCAAACCACTCGTTCAAAACATTCCAAGCGCTTGCCGTGAAAAGTTGCGATAAAAGCTCGCGCTCGGGTTCGGGCAGGCGAAGGAAGCTTGACAAAATTTTCAAGTATGTTGGCAAGTCGGAAAGGGACCAATTTGGAAACTTCGGCGGAACACTGACCAACAAAGGCTCAATGAAGGACGCGACTTTGTCCATTGCTTCCTCGTAGCGCAAAAAGGCTTCAGCGTCGCGTTTTGAAAACTTTGCGATTTGCTCTGCGTTGAACTTTTCGTCGCTGCCTAAAAGCAAGTAACTGCCGTCGGGCAAGGGCGTGAACGAAGAAGGGTCGCGCCTTAGGATTTCAAACCCATGTTGATGCAATTGCAGATCCTTGACCACTTTCGGGTGAAGCAACCCGCAAACATAGGCGGCCGTTGACACTTTGTAACTGCCCCAAAGCGTTTCAGTGACGCTGCACCCGCCGATAACGTGCCTTCGTTCAAGCACGCAAACTTTCAACCCTGCTTTCGCCAAATACGCTGCGGCAATCAAACCGTTGTGCCCTGCTCCGATGATGACTGCATCGAAACTCCCAGTCATCGCTCATCACCGAAACAAGGATGCCACCGGCTGACGGTCAAGTCACTTCATCCTGTGGTTGCGGGTTCTTGAGGTTCACAGTGGTGTGAATTTGCGTTATAATTTTGCGACGCCGAAGGTGGAGGGATGCCCGAGCGGCCAAAGGGGCCAGGCTGTAAACCTGGTGGGCGGCGGCCCTTCGGAGGTTCGAATCCTCCTCCCTCCACCATCCTTGTTTTTGTGACCTCGCAAAACTTTCTTGAGAAAGCGTCAACCCCATGAAGGATTCCCAAAAGGGCAAGCGGTTGGAGGGGAGGTTTTTGAACTGGTGGGCGGTGGAGGAATTGAACCTCCGACCTTCTGCTTGTAAGGCAGACGCTCTCGCCACTGAGCTAACCGCCCATTCATTAGTTCATTGTAGCGCACCCTGCATGGCTTGGATCGCTAAAAGTTCAAAAGCAAGTTGAGGGTTGGCGTTAAAGGGAGGGCGAATCCGGCGGTAAGTTTGGCGAAGCTCCCAAAGCACTTTGAGCGCCCAATTGGGCGATTTTGCCGCCTGTTTTAGCATTGGCAACCAGTCGGAGTTGACAACCAAATCTTCAGCCCCTAAAGCCAAAGCCAAAATGTCCCTCCAACCCAACATTAAGCCTTCAAGGGTTTCTTCAAGTTGCCTGCGTTGTGAAGCCATTGATGCTTCGCCTTCGGACTCAAATTCCTCCAACCCCTTTGTGGCTATTTCCGCAAATCGAGAAACATCCCACCAACTCATCGTCACCATCATCTTGAGCAAGGCGTTCAGGTGCTCACGGACTTGCTGCCAAGTTTGGTCGCGAAGGGCATTGACAGCCCAACCCACCCTTCCACGGGCCAATTTCGCAAGGAATGATGCTTCCTCATCTGTCAACCCTTTTGCTTTCAACAGCAAGAAAATAACGCGAGTAGGCACGAGCCGGAATCTCAAAGGTTGACAGCGAGACCTGATGGTTGGGTGAATAGCCCAAGGGTTGGAGCTAACCAAAATGAACAAAGTTCGGTCAGGCGGTTCTTCCAAAGTTTTGAGGAGCGCAGCGGATGCCTCTTCTGTTAGCCGTTCAGCCTCGTCCACAACGATAACCCGATAACGCCAAAGCGTTTGGTGAGTCAAGGTTTCTCGGATCGTGCGAATTGCGTTAATGCCCAAGGAAAGCTTGGGCTTTAACTTCGTGGGGTCAATTGCCTCCGCTTCCTTCGCCTTTTCCACTGCCTCCCAATAAGCAACCATCGTTGTGTCAACAACTTGAACTGCCGGGTGGGTTTGAGCGTATGATGGTCGGTCTGGCGAAAGGTGATGGCATGAAGGGCATTGGTCGCATGAGTCCAGCCCACCGTCGGTTTTCAACGGGGATTGGCAATTTAGCAACTTCGCCCACTCTATCGCCAAAGTTCGCTTCCCCACCTGCGATGGACCGGAAAAGAGCCAAGCGTGGGGGATTGTCCCTTTCTCCGTCATTCGCAGAAGGAAGCGAACAGCGTGTTCGTTTCCGACAAAATCTTTCAACGCCATCTCCTCAATGCCTCCTCAACGAATTGTTGGGCTTTGGACACCACAACTTCAAGGGGTTGGGAAGCGTCCACAACTTTTATGCGGTTTGGTTCTTGCCTTGCCAGCCAGAGGTAACCCCAACGAACTCGATGGTGGAAATGCAAATCCCTTTGCTCAAAAACGGTTTTGTTTTGCACCCGCTGCAAGCCTATTTCGGGGGCAATATCCAAAAGCAAGGTCAGATCGGGCACAAGCCCGTTAGTGGCAATCCGATTGAGTTCGCTCAGCACATACAAAGGTAAACCCAACCCAAACGCTTGGTAAGCAATGGTGCTGTCGGTGAAACGGTCACACAAAACGATTTCACCCCGCTCTAAAGCGGGTCGAATCAACCGGCTCACATGTTCGGTTCGGTCAGCGAGAAACAGGAAGGCTTCTGCCCACGCAGTTCTTTCGCCGAAATCCGCCAACAACTTGCGGATGTGCGCTCCGATAGGAGTGCCGCCCGGTTCTGCCGTTACCGTCACGGTCATCCCTTTTTGCCGTAACCATTCGGCAAGCAACTGCGTTACAGTCGTTTTCCCGCTCCCTTCAACTCCTTCTACGGTCACTAACAGACCTCCCACATTCGGACCCTCCTTGACAATTGCTGGACAAAACTCTTGAAACCGAAATGTCGTTGTCTGTCCGTCCTCTCGCCCAACTGTGCCTTGGGTTCTCGCTCGCATTTGCCGAATAGGTTTTCGGGCACCTAATTCGGTGAGATGGGGCGAAGATTTTAAGTTCAGCATCGCTTCCTGTCAACCCACGAACGAATTCGGCGCTCGGAAAAACTCATTATCAACCGTTGGTTGAAGCCGGTGACGTGGACAGATGGTCAGCGGCGAGCTGATTAGGGAGCGTGGACCGCAACTAATCTTCGTTCGGGTAAATCACGACCCGCCGGCGCGGTTCGCGCCCAATGGATTCGCTTGGCAGACGAAACCTTTCAGCAATCTGATGTTGGAGTTTCCGCAAATGGGGTCCAACGGGAGTCAACTCAACCGGTCGCTTCTCCTCCAAAACTATGCGGGCAGCAGCTTCTGCCTCCTTTATAGCCAATTCTTCCTCCGGCGTTCGGCTTATGCCGAAAACGAGCCTCAACAATCTTTCAACTTGGGCATAGGTGTTGCTTCGGATGGTGAAAACGGGTTTATCGCCTCTTTGAGCCAAGTTCCGCAAGTTGCTGTGTTTGCGCAGATGAGATTCAAGGGTGAGAACAAAGTCGGCGTCGCTGGGGTGGTTGACCAACCTCAGCGAAATGTTCAGAGTGAGTGCAGCCCGTTCCAAGTGTTTCTTTGAAACCCCAAAGGCGTAAAGTTTTCCTCCCTTCTCGCGAGAAAGTTGCGGCACTTTTGGCAATTTCTGTTCTTCGTCTTCCACCACTCCCCCTTCCTGAACAACCCTGAACCTTCCATCGGGCAATTCCTCACGGACTTCAGGTTGCAAAGGCTTGCCCCTCAACAAAGAATCCACCGCTTCAGCTGTGTCTTTGTGAATGGCGACCTTGTGCCTGTCAATCAGTTCAATGACGACATCAAAGGTTGGTGATGCTTTTCGTTCCAACACGGTTTTCTGAGTGCCGCGCCGACGCGCTTCTTCGTCCGAGAGCGTTACGGCTTGAATGCCACCTACTAAATCGCAAAGCAGAGGGTTTGCAACTAAGTTCTCCAAAGTGTTTCCGTGCGCAGTCGCAATCAATTGAACTCCTCGTTCCGCAATTGTCCGAGCCGCATCCGCCTCCTCCTTGCGACCAATTTCGTCCACGATGATGACTTCGGGCATATGGTTTTCAACCGCTTCAATCATCACATCCGCTTGCTTTTCAGGTGATGGAACTTGCATTCGCCTTGCCAAACCGATCCCCGGGTGCGGGATATCGCCGTCACCGGCGATTTCGTTTGAAGTATCAACGACGATAACCCGCTTGCCGAACTCGTCGGCAAGTATGCGGGCAATCTCTCTCAACTTCGTGGTCTTCCCAACTCCAGGTTTGCCCAAAAGCAAGATACTTTTGCCCGATTCAACGATATCCCGGATGATGTTAACGGTGCCGAAAACCGCTCGTCCAACTCGGCAAGTTAAACCGATGATGCGACCGCTTCGGTTTCGGATACACGAAATCCGGTGCAATGTCCCTTCAATACCTGCACGGTTGTCCCGGTTAAATTCGCCAACCCGCTCAACAACATAGTCAATGTCCTCGCGGGTAACAGGTTCGTCGCTGAGGTATACGTATCGGTTGGGAAAGCGCGCCTCAGGTTTGCGCCCCAAATCAAGAACGACCTCCAGCAGCTCTGACAAATCGTCCCGCTGTTCAAGTGTTGTTTTGATGTGCGGCGGCAGAACCGCCAACAATTTGTCCAAATCGTCAACGATTTCGCGGGCCACCATGGCAACGAAACGCCTCCGTGAAAGTTTGATGTGGCGAATTTTTTTTAACGGTGCGTTGATTTTGGCAGCGCCTTCTTCTCAGGCGAAACTCTCACAACGGTTCTGACAACCCACTTCCGTTTCAAGTCCAAACATCATCTCCGACATCCCCTCCCAGAAAACCCGCAACGCTCAACTTGCCTCCCGGCACGGTTCACTTCTCCTTTTTGAAGCGTCCGCAACTGCTTTTTAGTCCTCGGCTCACAAGTCGCTATCACTTGGAAGGTGTTTCGAGTTTCTCGTGCTATAACGCTACCAAGCTTTTCCCTGATTCCGTTCGCCCAAAGGCAATAGAGCGCTGCTCGGCGGCAGGCAAGTGCGGTAGATGGTCAAGCCGGACTCCAATGCCTCCAAAACTTCACCACAACGCACTTGATGCTTTTGTTCCGTGTGCTCATTAGCCCTTTGCCGTCGCGAGAGGCAAGCAGCGGTTTTCTTCACGGTCCTCAATCGCCCAGTCGCTTTTCCTCGCTGTTTCTTCATTGTGCCTTCCTTCATTTACCGTGTCAACGGTGATCGGCAGCGTCGTCGGGTCCCTTGCAGGCTTCATCAATACCCCAAAAGAACCGTTACCTGCAGGTCAGTTTCCGGCAAAAATTGCGTTACCTTGGCGTAAAACTATGCCGAAAGGCGGACGAGTTTTGGGTTTGCTCTCGTAGCATGGGTGTCAAGTCCTTTGTCCCTCACTTCAAAACCCATTCGTCGATCAGCCTCGCTTGACCGACGAAGGCAGCGACCAAGATAACTGCGGGCTTTTCAACTTTGGACAAAGGTTCAAGGGTTTCTGCGTCGACGATTTCAACGTATTGCGGTCGGGCGAGCGGTTCGGTGGCAAGCACTTCCCACACTTTTGCCTTCAACCGAGCAACATTTCTTTCTCCGCTCCGAAACAATTCTTCTGCGGCTTTCAACGCTCGGTTCAACACGGTTGCGGCCTTTCTTTCATCCTCGCTCAGGTAAGTGTTCCGGCTGCTCATCGCCAGCCCATCGGGTTCGCGGACCGTCGGGCAGGGAACGATTTCAACGGGAAAGTTCAAGTCACGCACCATCCGTTGAACGACTCTCAACTGCTGGAAATCCTTTTCACCGAAATAGGCTTTATGGGGTAAGACGATGTTGAACAGTTTGGCTACGACCGTGGTTACACCTCGGAAGTGGCCGGGTCGGTAAAACCCTTCAAGCGCCCTCGTCAGTTCTGTCACTTCAACAAAGGTTTGATAGCCCTCTGGATACATGTCCTCATCCTTCGGGGCAAAAACGATGTCAACCCCCACCTCTTCGGCCATCTTCAGGTCGCGCTTCAAATCGCGGGGATAGCGGTTGAAATCCTCCCTCGGCCCAAACTGCAATGGGTTAACGTAGATGCTCACAACGACAACATCGCACTCTTGCCTTGCCTTTCTCATCAGGGAAAGGTGACCATCGTGGAAATAGCCCATCGTGGGCACAAACCCAATCGTTTTGCCTTGAGCTCGCAATTCAAGCGAGCGTTTTTGCATCTCCTCGGGTTTTTCAAGGATTTCCATTGGAACCTTCCCCCTTTCCCCATCAGTTAGCACAGGGTAATCCCATACCCCACGCTGCGGTGGAGTTCCTTTTTCAGCGCTCACCAAACAAGTGCATGCGTTACTTTTTCGTTTTTGCGTCCGCTGAAAGGTGGAGCCATGAAAGCCAGCGCTACATTTGTTTGTCGGACCACATTTGTTCCAAGATGGCAATTGCTTCGCCGATGACGTAAAGCGAGCCAGTCACGCAGATCAAGTCATCCTGACCCGCTTCAACCAACGCTGACTTCAAAGCATCTTTTACGGTCTCGCGGATAACGATTTCCTTGCCGAACGGTTGACAAATTTGAAGGAGTGTTTTTGCCGGCAGGGCCCGTTCGGTTTGAGGTTGCGTGACGAAAACTTTTTCAGCGAGTGGCACTAACTTGCTGACTATGCCAACTGCATCCTTGTCCTTCAAGATACCGATGACGAGCAACAACCTTCGGAAGAGGAAAATCGTCCTCAAGGACCGAGCTAAAGTCGTAGCGCCCGAAGGGTTGTGAGCCCCATCGAGCAAAATTCGTAAACCGTTAACTCGCACCAATTGAAGCCGACCTTGACACCTTGCGTTTTGAGCACCAGAGACAATTGCTTCGTCCGGGATTGACCAACCCATTTCTCGCAAAAGTTCAACGGTTGCTAACGCACAGCCAAAGTTCGCCAACTGGTGGGTTCCAACCATACCGAGCTCCACTTGGTAGCTGTCTCGCCAAGTTTTGAAGGTAGCTTTCGTGCCCGTCTCCTGCACGGAATGTGTCCGCCATGTGATGTCAGTTCCGACATGAACGAGCCTTGAGTTGAGTTCCGTGCAGGTGGCTTCAATGAGCCTGAGGACTCCGAACTTGTGCTCTGCCGTCACTAAAGGGCGCTGTGGTCTGGCGATGCCGAGTTTGTCTTTTGCAATGGTGAAGTGGTCGGGACCAAGTCGGTCGGTGTGGTCAAGCCCCACGATGGTGAGAACACTGACTAATGGTTCAAGGATGTTGGTTGCATCCCAACGCCCACCCAATCCAACTTCAACGACAGCGATGTCAACCTTCTCCTCGGCAAAGTATCTGAACGCCATTGCTGTCAAGACCTCAAACTCCGTCGGCTCCCCGTGTGGCGTTTGACTCGCAACTTGATCGGCGAGCGATTTCGCCCAGTTGAGCATTTCGTCAAACCGCTCTTGTGGGATGAGCGATTCGTTGATGCGGAATCGTTCGCGGTAAGTGACAAGGTGAGGCGAAGTGTAGACGCCAACCTTCAACCCCGACGCTTGAAGAATTGAGGAGAGGAAGGCGACTGTTGAGCCTTTCCCGTTAGTCCCACCGATAAGCACGGAAGGGAAAGTCAAGTGCGGGTTGCCCGCAAATTCCATCATCGCTTGAATTCGTTCCAAGCCGAGTTTGATTCCGAACCTTTGAAGGGTTTTCAAGTAGCTGTCACCGCTTATCATTTCCCGACGCCTCACCAACGCTGTCTTGTTCCTTTGGCTTTTCACCTTTCGCTAAATCCCAGTCTCGCTCCCAAGCGGTCGTCAACCAACGCAACACAACTCTAACTCCCGCTGGTGCTCGGTCGCCAATCAATTTGCCAACCCAATCTTCACTGAAGTTGAGTTCGCTTGCCAAATTTTCCGGATCAATTCGCTTCGCCTTGGCGAAAGCAATGACAACGGCTGTCGCTCCAATGTCGGGGGTCTTTTCGCGAACGGAAGCGATTTGTTCCTCACCAACGCGCAAATGGTGGGCTGCGATTTTTCGGACGACTGGGTTGGGCGTTTTCGCTTCAAGGGCTGACAACCTCGTTTGATAAGCGGAGATTAAGGCTTTGTCAACCTGGGAGCGCCTCTCAGCTATGCGGGCAAGGAGCGAGCGCAGGTCTGCGGTCGCAACTTGAAGGTAAGAGCGAGCAAGTTGAAGTCTCGTCTCCGCAGTTAGAGCAAAACCGATGCTTTGGCGTTGCAACAACATTGCCGCTTCAGTCAAAGAACTGATCGCCCTTGAAAGTTGCCGCTCTATATCGCTAACCAAGTTGCTGTCACGTTCGGCAGCGACAGCGATTCGGAAAAGAATTCGGCTGCAAGAGTCAGATGCGTTGACAACGGAATCTGGCAGTTTGTGCCCTTTTGAGACAAGTTCTTGCCAATCCCTCAGCGCCGATTGCCACACTTCTATTGCCTTTTGGGCGTCCTCCAAAACGCTTTCCAACTCCCCCACCGCAACTTGCATCGCAACCAGAGTGCGAGCACATTCGTTCAAAACTTCATCGCGAGTTCGCATAAGGTTGTCAAGTCGCGCTGAATCGCGCCACGAGAAAGCATCTTCACCGTTTTTCCTGTTGCGCCTTTCAAGGCGATTGAGATTGATGGGAATTGCTTTGTTTTGGATCGGCATTGAACGCATTTGAGACCACAGATTTTTAGCTTGCGCCACTGCGTTGTTAGTTGCTGCAAGTGTCGTTTTCCATTGCTTTGCCCACCAATTCTGAACTTGCCCCCACTCTGACAAAGAAGCTTCAAGGCGCTTCAAAGCGATAAATCGCTCCCGTTCGTTGCAAGTTCGGTGGGGAGTTTGAGTGGGGATTGGGGTTTGCAAACGCTCTAATCCTCGCCTTGCTTCTTCGTTCTGCGGTTCAATTTCCAGCACCCGCTCATACCACTTTCTCGCTTCGTCCAATTCTTGCACTGCTTCTTTCGCTTGAGCCAGACCGAGCAATGCTGGGACATATCGGGGTTGAGCCTTTATCGCTGCTTCGTAATGGTGTGCAGCGTGGCGATACAAACCCCGTTGAGCATATCCTGCCCCAATCAAGGTGTGGGCGGCGAAAGCGGGCAAATCAGGGTGAATGCGGCCCAAATCGGAGTTCGCTCGCTTCGCCCGTTCCAATCGCTCGGCTGAAGCGGGGTGAGTGGACAAATAGATAAGCCAACGGGCAGGTTTGCCTTCACGCTCGACAAATTTTTCAAAGAGTTCAACCGAACCTTTCGGGTCGTAACCAGCCAAAAGCGCCAACTTCAATGCGTAGTTGTCTGCATCCCTCTCGTGTTGGCGGCTGTAACCGAGTTCGTAAAGGATAGCAGCGAATCCGGCGAGATTTTGAACGACTGCGCTTTGCTTGTTCAAGTTCAGCAAATCAGCGAGCAAACCTATCCCCAACGAAAGGCGGAATTGCTTGAGTGAATGCCGACCGGCAACATGCCCCACTTCGTGAGCCAAAACCGCTGCCAATTCGTCTTCCGTATCGGCTGTTTCAAGCATTCCCCGAAATACGTAAATTCGCCCGTTGGGCAAAGCCACGGCGTTGACTTCTCCCAGGTTAAGCACTTTGAACTTAACGGGCATGTCTTTGCGCGGTGAAACTGAGGCAACACGGTCCCCAACTGATTCCGTCACCTCCGTCACGAGCGGGTCCTCGGAGCCTTCAACTCCCAACTCCCAGAAAGTTTGGGCAATCGCACCAAGTAGCTTTTCAATCTCCCGGTCAGCATCACACCCAGCCAGCGGAAGAAACAAAAACAGCAACAAAGCGACTCCGAATCGGCGCAAGCCCATTTTTTCTTCACCGTCCCTCTTTGGACATAACGGACAGCAAGGCTAAGAACGGCCATCTTTGTCGAGCCCTCTCAACCACGCTTGAACAGTCGTCGCAAAGTGCGGAAATACAACTTCAGGCTCTTCCAAGTCAGGATGCCAACGCTTTTCCCACTCAAGGGTCAAAAAGCCCTGATAACCAATTTGGCGCAAGGCTTTGATTGCGTCTATCAAGGGGATGTCACCTTGACCGACAAGCACGTAGCGAACTTTACCGTCCTTGACAATTGAGTCTTTCAAGTGGGTGGCGACAATTCGCTTGCCAAGGTAACCGACGGACTGTTCGGGAGTCTCACCTGCACGAACGGAGTGGTGGACATCCCAAACGCAACCTACATTTTCGGCGGGAACTTTGGTCAAAATTGAGGCGACATCCGCTGCCTTGACAAGCGCATCGTGGGTCTCAAGAGCCATGGTCACGCGAAGCGGCTTGGCAAATTCGGCGAGGATTTGAAGGTGTTCGGCTACCAACTTGAAGTAAGTTTCCCTGTCCATGCCCTCGGGGATATTGCCACCGAAAACTCGCACGACGGGGCAATGAAGTGCTGCAGCAAGCTCGGCGTAGGCTTTCGCTTCATCAAACTGCTTTTGCCACTCATTTTCGCGCACCCCAAGCCTTGCTGAAGCGCCGAGCGCAACGACCTGCAAGCCCGCCTCATGAAAGCGGCGGCGCGTTGCTTCACGGTTTTCCGGTGTAAGTGCGGGATGCTTGGGCAAAAACATTTCATCTTGCAAACCCCTCAACTCAACCCCTTGGTAGCCCCACGCCACGGCATTTTTGATGATTTCTTCCAACGACC
>JANZZQ010000031.1 GCA_026419315.1 Armatimonadota bacterium
CCCTCATTCAAAATCCCCATGACCCATCGGGCGGGCTCGCTCCATTCCGACAAATTGCCATCTTTGTCCCAAACGCGAACTTTCCACCAGCACTCCATCAACGAACGCAAAGGTGAGCCAGCGTAAGTGACCGTTGTGGCGTCTGATGGGACTTTGCCCGTGTCCCACAAATCGCCGATGTCTTTGTCAAGTTTTTCCTTGCTTGAGGAGACGATGATTTGAAAAGCGGTTTGTCGCTGTCCTCTTTCGTTCGGGTCGGTTGCCTCCACGACCCAACTCAGCCGAGGTTGCAAAACGTCAACGCCGACTGGGTTGACACGATACTCGCACCTCAAATTCACTGCTCGCAATCCAGCCATCGCAATCCCCCCTGTCACCATCAAGCCCAACATCACGACGCAAACCCGCAATTCGCATCACCCCAAAAAGTTTGCAACTTAACTTGAGAAGTTGCTTATAGCACTATCACCGTGAGCGCGATTTTCGCTGCTACCGGAGAGATGCCGCAACAGGAGAGCAACGAACTTTTGAACCGCTTCCTTCCGAAAGCCTTTTCACCGCTTTAGATTCCAATCGGTCGCGCTTAACGGTTTCCGCAAGCGGTTGACCCCTCGGCAAGGAAAAGGCTAAAAGGCACCATTTGCGTTTCGCGCCAAAAAGTTGAAGGAAAATTTCACAGCGAGTGGCGGTGAGGCTGTTGACAAGCATTGACAACTCCTTTTACCTCGTGGGAGAACCTCATTTGACGGTGTTTGCCCTTTAGCGTTTTCGCTTGGAACTCAAACCCATTGGAGCATTCCGCGAATGATGATGTCAACCGCTTCGTCTTCGCCCAAACCGCGAGCCATAAGCGTTTCAAGTTCCTTTCGGTTCACCGTCCCAATTGCCGCCTCGTGGGTGACTTGAGCGCGGTCATCTCTCACGATAACCAAAGGCATGTTCTTCGCAATAGCGCGGTCACGAACGATTTCGGTGCAGTCCATGTGTCCTCTTGCATATGGGGCGTTCCCTTCAATTGTGGTGAAAACTTCGCTCATCGCTTGCTCGCGAACAGCCACGCGGGTTTTTGTCAACCCTTTTGCCCGTTCGCCGTTAAGTCTAATGAACTCCTTGACAGAAATTCGGTCAGTTCCGGTGCCGTAAACTCTCGCCACCAATTCAGCAACTCCTTCCTTTCCGACATCAACTTCGTAATCTATCTCCAGCGAGCCGACGCGCCCGTGAATCAGGTTGAAGTTGTTCATGAATTTTCCGCCTTCGCCCACGAAAACTTTTGCATGGGGCCTGACTTCAATTCCGCCGTAGGGGCCGTGGTAATGCGACTCGGTGTAACTCATCTTAGCGTTTTTGCCGACACGAATTGTTGCCTCCATCAGGTGCTTTAACTCCTGGGCGTTTGGAAAGGTGCAATGGGCGAAGAAGGCAACTTGGGCGTCGTCGCCGATTTCGTAGCAGGCGATGATTTCCTGAACACCTTCTTCCGCCAACATACCGAAACAGAGGTGAACAGGCTTGGTTATTTTCGTGCCGGGTTCAACGAAAATGCGAGCGTGGATACCCGTTGGGAGTTCCTCGGCCTCAAAGTGAATTCCCGGCAACTCGCTTTTCGCTAAAACTTTGTTCGCGCTGACAACCAAAGTGGCAAACTTGCCAGAAGTTATGGCGCTCGGGTCTCCCCCTGCCTGCTTGAGCGCTTCAAGCATCCCTTCATATTCGCGAACCCATGAGGGTTCTGCTGTCTTTAACTGGTGAAGTCGCATGGTGAGAGCCCTCCTTTTAACCCGGCGATTTCAACATCTCAGGGTGCAGCTTGCAGCGTTGTGCGTAATATTGCCGAACTTGCTCAACATTGCCCCGATACAAAATCGTCCCTTGACACATCAGCGATGCTGAATCAGCTATTTCCAAAGCTTCGTCCCGGTGGGTGATGAGTAGGACAGTTGTGCCGTTACTCGCCATCCCTTTGATGAGTTTCAAAACATCGTCAAGGGACAAAATGTCAACTCCCGAATCCGGCTCGTCCAAAATCGCAAGTTTCGGCCTCATAGCGTAAACTGCCGCAAGCTCAATCCGCTTCCGCTCACCGCCGGAAAGGGTGTTGTCTACGAAGCGGTGCATGTAAGCGGACGGCGGCAACGCTACTGCTTCCAGCGCTTCCATAATGCGCGTTCGGTCCGGCTCTTTCATTCCAAGCGACAAATAAGTGCTAACTCGCAACCCTTCAAACCTTGCCGGCTCTTGCCAAGCCAAAGTTATTCCCAAGCGAGCCCGTTCGGTTATTGACAGGTGTGTGATGTCGTTCCCTTCAAACAAAATTCGCCCCTCATCAGGGACGTAATCGGCACAGCCCATGATTGTGTAAGCCAAACTTGATTTGCCAGCACCGTTCAACCCAAGTATCCCGTGAATCTCGCCGCGACGAACCGAAAGGTTAACTTGACGCAATATGTAACGCCCATTTCGTTTTAGGCTTATGTCCTCGACTTTCAACAGGATGTCATCCATAGCATTTCGCCTGCCCTGCCAAACGAACAAATTGCTCACTTTCATTCTAAATCTTCGCCTCAATTTCAAAAAGCGGTGTCAGGCTTTCGCCTAATGCCCATTTTGACCTCTTCGAGACAGCCGGTCAACGGCATTAGGCTCTTGGGGAAGTGTGTTCATCGAAAAAATGCTTAAACGGCAAGGCGCCTATATTGAGCGGGATGACAATTTAGGTGAGAGCGAGATTCCAGCCGGGAAGGCGAACCTTTTGGCGAGCGAAAATGAGCCAAGCGCTTTAAGTTGATGACCGTTCGTTTCACCTTATCTGCGGCTTGCTAAAAAACTCAAGTTCGGCGAAAGCATCACCCCCTCTCAAACAAGACAACCCCACCCCTTCCGACAACGCAGCGAGAGAACCCGCACATCAATTGACAAGGCATCCAACCAATGCGAATTCAACCGTGGACTGCTTAGTTATTGGTAATGGAATTGCATGTCCGAGTTCAAAACTTCGTCGGTGTGAGCTTCAAAAATCCCCAGGCTTGTTTATCCTTCGGGTTTCGCTTCGCAGTTGCGCGGGGCAGCGAGGCTTGTTCGCCTATAGCCGCCCAAAGCCACAAATGCTGATGGAAGCCTTTTCCTGTCTGCCTCCCATTGAGAGCAGTGCGCTTCACTGTTGTCATTGTTGTCAATATCGGGACGCGGAAATCTTACTGGCTCTTTTTGCGAGAGTATCGGCGACATCCCTTCGAGCGAGCCGTGCAGCACGGACGAATTAGTGAGAAGCGGTGAGTTTCAGGGATTTCCTCTTCCATTCCTTCCAGCCAAAACTCAACTCCCTTGCTTTCGCCGCACAGACGTCAAACAGACATCAACTGAAAGTTGATTCGCTCAAACCAATGCCTTGCTGTGGGGCTTTGGTCACTTCGTGTTTCAAGCCCCTTAGAGTTCCTCGCCTGTTATTCGCCTGTAGGCTTCAAGGTATCGTTCTCTCGTTTTCGCGACGACATCAGGTGGCAGTTCTGGGGCAGGTGGCTCTTTGTTCCAATTGAGGCTTTCAAGGTAGTCTCGGACGAACTGCTTGTCAAAGTTTTCCTGCGGCTTTCCGGGTTCGTAAGTTGTCGCATCCCAGAAGCGGGAACTGTCGGGCGTCAAAACTTCGTCAATCAAAATCAAATCGCCCTCTTCAGTTATTCCAAACTCAAACTTTGTGTCAGCCAAGATGATGCCTCTTTGCTCGGCATGGTTTGCTGCGAACAGGTAAATCTGAATGCTTAAATCCTTGAGCCTTTCAGCCAATTCCTTGCCAACCAAGTTAACGACTTGCTCAAAGGTTATGTTCTCGTCGTGTCCTACCTGAGCCTTTGTTGAGGGCGTGAAAATCGGTTCGGGCAGCTTCTCCGCCAATTTCATCCCCGGTGGCAGTTTGATCCCACAAACTTCGCCCGTCGCTTGGTAGTCCTTCCATGCTGAGCCGTAAAGGTAACCGCGAACCACACACTCAACCGGGACAACTTGAGTCTTGCGAACCAACATAAATCGGTCGCAAAGCAAGTCAGAGTGAGGCTTGAGCGGTTCGGGTAAATCCTCAACCCTCCAAGCGAGTAAGTGGTTGGGGACGATGTGTTTTGTCCGCTCGAACCAAAAGATAGACATTCGGTTCAAAATTCTCCCCTTGTCAGGGATAGGAGTGGGCAAGACGACATCAAAGGCACTGATGCGGTCAGTGGCAACGATCAGCAATTGACCGTCAACAGTGTAAATGTCGCGAACTTTGCCTCGCTTGACAAGTTGCACTCCTTCACCCTGCAAATTCGTCTCTCTGACAACCATCCTATCACCCCCGGCAAAAGTTTAACGCAACAATTCGCTAAGCATCCATTTTCCCCGCTTGTCCCCTGACCCAACACCCAACTGCTACTTGACACAATTTCGGCAGTGGCTAATGAATGCTTGTGACAAGGGCGAACGAGACGAATTCAAACGCAAGTGGCTTTTCCGCCGTTCAACCGCACAAAGGAAGTAAAGCCTTGAATCGTCCAACTGTCTCCTAATTCCATCAACATTGCCCTTTCGTCCTCGTCTTTTTGAGTCTGCAAGGGCGTTTCTGAAGTCTTAGCATCCTTGCGCGTTTCAGCACCATTTCAGCCGGCTTTTCGGTAATTCCGCCTTGATGGCGGCGTCGTGAGCGAGTTGTGGAGTTTTAATAGGCAAATCAGTTTTGTTAGGCAAAACTTGTCGCTGCTTTGAGGGATTTTTCGTTTCATGCGAGTTCAAAGGGAGACAAGAATTTCTGCTCGGTGGGAACCTTGTCCTCCCAAATCGGTGAGTGGATTCGGCTCCTGTGTTCTTGCGTCATCAAACACTAGCTAAAGCCGGTGGCTCGGATGTGTAATCACATTGCAAGGTTAGGGGTTTACGCCGTGCGGACCAAGCCCTTGCTGCCGTAAAAGCCCCAATGCAAGGTGGAATCGGCGGTTTTAGAAGCGCCATACTCTTTCGAACCGCTATGCAACAACTTTTTGCGTTTTGGGGTCAAAAATTTTCATCTTGCCCTCACGGTAGGAAAGTTCTGCGAGGGCGAGGGTGACCATGACTTTGTGGGCAATATCAATTGGGCAGTTGGGTTTCTTCGTTCGGTCGCGAATGCACTCAAAGAAGTTGCGTTGATGTGTTGGGAGCGGGTCTGGCAAAGGCGGTGCTGGAATCGTGATTGGCTCAACTTCGTCGGCGTAAACTCGTTCAGGTTGAATCACGATGTTGCGTCCGCTCAAAAGCATGTTCGCTTTGTGCCCGCGAACCAAAACTTCAAGCCCGCGCTCGTTTGCCGTTGACCCGACAACAACCAAAACATAACCGCTCGGAAATTCAGCCATCATGTGGAAGGTGTCAGGAACTTCTCTGTCTTTGTGGACAAAGATCCCTCCGGTCGCGCCAACCCTTGTCGGAAACTCTGCACCTATGACAATGAAAATCTGGTGTAAGACGTGGGGGAACAGGTTAGTGACTATGCCGCCGGTGTAGTCAAGAAACTTTTTCCATCGGAAGAACCGTTCAGGGTCCCAAGGTCGTTTGGGAGCAGGTCCGAGGAACATGTCCCAGTCCAAATTCTCGTTGGGCTTTGCATCGGGGTCAATGGGTTAGTTCCACTCTCCGCCTTTTGAGTTTCGGCAGTAACTGGTTTGCGACCAAACCAATTTTCCCAACTTGCCTTCCTTGACAAGTTCTGCTGCTTGCCACCATCGTTCTTCTGATGTCCATTGTGAGCCAACTTGGATGACGCTTTTGCTTTTCATTGCGGCGTTGTATACGGCGAAAGATTCGTCCAGATAGCGAGTGATTGGCTTTTCAAGGTAAATGTCCTTTCCCGCATCAAGCGCATCAAGGGTCATTTTCGCGTGCCAATGTTCAGGCGTGACGATGAAAACTGCATCAACATCTGAATCTTCAAGGAGTTTACGGTAATCGCGATAAGGCTTTGCATCTGAGATTTTAGCGGCATAGTCGAGTCGCTTTTGGTAAACATCGCAGACGGCTACAACGGCAATGTTTTCGCCCCATTTCTGAAGCCGCTGCATTGTCCGAATGTGGGTTATTCCTTGCCCGCCGCAACCGATAACTCCAACGCCGATTCGTTCGTTTGCACCGACGATGCGATGGCTGCCAGCTAAAGAATAAGCCCTGCTTCGCTTCCATTCAATTGCCATTGCCCCAAATGTCGCTAAGCCAAAAGTTTTCAAAAACGAGCTTCGAGACCCAGAAGGATCTCGGTTTGCCATCTCATCATCCCTCCCTTTCTTAACCTCAAAAGCGTTTTGTTGCCGTCAGAAGGAAATTTAGCGCTCAGAGCGCTATGCGAAATTGAACCATCACCGTGAACATACCGAGGACAAAAGCGTGAAGCAGAATTGGCGCTAAACATGATTGGGTTCGCCACGCAATCAGGCACAAGATTATACCCGCAATGAAGGAACCTACTAATTCGAGCAAAGGTTTACCCCAGTGGCTGAGACCGAACAAAAAGGTTGAAAAGCCAATTGCCGTCCAAACCTTTGGAGAGCGAGGGAACAATTCGACCTTTGTCGGTTTGCCCGCCAGACCGAAAAGCAAAAACCCTCTGAACAAAAACTCCCAGCCAACCATGTAGGCTAAAAGGGAGAGCCAAAACGAAACAGGCGATCTTTTATGTTGCAACGCAATCGCAAAGTAATAGGTTTGAAAATCGGGTTGAAGGGAAGCCCAAATTCCGAACCCGAACATAACTGTGAGCCCAACCAAAACGCTTGCCGCTCCAAATTTGAAATCTCCAACCGTCAACCCCAAATCTCTGACGGGTAATCCCAACGCAATTGCGATGCTTGAGGGGAGCAAAAAACCGCAAAAGAAACCCCAAAAGCACCATTGAACCCAATGGGTGTGTTGGTTGTAAGGGGAGAAGTAACAGGCAAGCGTCAATAAGATCCCGGAAACCACTACCACGGAAAACTTCTCAATACGCCTCATCCTCACCCGCTCCGTTCATTGACCGCAAAGGCGCCGATACAGGTCCATAACCTTTTGCACATACCTTGGCGTGATACCGTTTTGCGGGATCCCACCCGCTTTGGTCACGGCATTTGGACCTGCATTGTAAGCGGCGAGCGCAAGTTCCAACGAGCCAAACCTGTCAAGTTGCAATCGCAAATATCTGACACAGCCGTCAATGTTTTGGACCGGGTCGTAAGGGTCGACGCCTAAACCCGCTGCTGTTTCGGGTTTCAATTGCCCCAACCCAATTTCGCCCTTTTTCCCAACCGCATCGGGTCTGAACGAAGATTCACAAGCGATCACCGCGACGACCAATCGGGGGTCAACCCCATTCCTTATACTTGACCTCAAAATCGCAGCAGCAAAGGTCGATGCTTGTTCATCGGACAAGTTAGGGTTGAAATACTTTACTGCAGCCTTATAATGCGGGAGCAAACGAGTCACTTCCGCTTCTATCGGGTCAAGGTAAAAGGTTCGGTTCCGCAAGGCGGAAATCAAACCTCGAGAACCCAACTGTCGTTCTCTCATGTCTGCCACTGACCCTTGGCGAGTTTGGGAACCTGCTGGCGCGAATGTCGTTGATAATTGAGCGCTTGCGAATGGATTGACAATTATGTTCTGGGGGGCAACCGAAAAGGTAGGGGTAATGGCAGGGGGAGTGTATGTCGTGATTTGCTCTACCCACAAACTCCCGTCCCCTTCCTTCCGGTAATGCACGGTTACTTCTATTCCCGTTCGCAACCAGGACGGCAATTTTTCTTGATGTGCGTGAAGGTAGGTCATAACTTGGTTCGTTGCGAGGACAGCCAAGGTCACTCGGTTAAGCCCAACAATTATACCCTTAACAGTTCCGTCCAACCTTTCCGTTTTGGGATTTTCTGCCTCTTGCGTCCAACCGCTGACAGCTAAAATGGCAAGAGAAAGCGCAATTGCAGCAAGCCGGCACCTCACTTGCCATCGCCCTCCTAATCGGTGGCTACTCGCGTCATTAAAAGGATGACGCAACACACCTGAAAAAGTCGTGAACGCGGTCACTCAATCTCCAAACTTACGTCCAAAGCGGGGGCAGAGTGGGTCAGTGCTCCAACGGAGATGATGTCGATCCCTGTTTGAGCGATGGATTCAACATTTTCCAAGTTGACGCCACCAGAGACTTCCAGTAGCGGGCGTTGCTTCCCTCTCCGTTGACTCCATTCTCGGACGATTTGGACGGCGTTTCGGATTTCGTCCAAACTGAAGTTGTCAAGCAGAATGGCATCAACATTGCATTCCAAAGCTTCTTCAACTTGAGCCAAACTTTGCGCTTCCACTTCAATTCGCAGTAAGTGGTGGATTCGTGCCCGAACACGCCGCACCGCCTCAGTGAGGCTACCTGCAGCGCGAATGTGGTTGTCCTTAATGAGAACCCCATCGGAGAGGGAAAAACGGTGATTGACACCACCACCGCACCGAACGGCGTATTTCTCTAAAGCACGATACAAAGGCGTAGTCTTACGGGTATCTGCAATTTTGACCCCGTATGGTGCAACTTTGTCCACAAATTTCCTTGTCAAGGTGGCAATTCCCGAAAGCCGCTGGACAAAGTTCAAAGCGGTTCGCTCGCCTACCAAAATCGCTTTCAACTTACCTCTCACTTCAGCGATGATTTTACCAACCTCCACCTTCTCGCCTTCTCCAACTCTCGCTTCCAATGTCGCTTCGGGATCCAACAGAGTAAAAACTTTCGCTGCGATGTGCAAACCGCAAATTACTCCATCCTGTTTCGCTATCATGACCGCATTTCCTTGAACGTTTTCGGGGACAATGGCTTCCGTCGTAATGTCTCCAAATGGGGCATCTTCGTGTAAAGCCTGCAAAATCAGGCCATTAAGCCACTGCATTATTTCAAGCCTCCCTAAACTTTGGCTGGGTTGACAAACAATTGTCTCTGAGTTTAATGTCCAAAGGATTTTGCCACAGCTTCATCGGGAAGTGCTACAATGGCATCGGCAAAGGGGGGGTAAGTTTATGAGGTGGAAAAGAATTTGGCAAGCAGAATGGGTGGCGCCGCTTGTAGCGCTAATCGCGCTCAGCGTTGGGTTGTCCCTTTACGACCCGAACTTTCGCAAGTTAGAGAACTTGAGCAACATTGGGTTTCAAACCGCAGTTATCGTCACATTGGCTGCAGGTCAAACTTTAGTTATCATTGCTGGCGGGATCGACCTTTCTGTCGGTTCGGTTTTAGCGTTCGCTGGTGTTGTTACGGCGCTTTTGTTGGCATCCGAGAAACCTATCTTCTTGGCTGTATTCTCGGGGTTATTGGTGGGAACGGGGTGCGGGTTTGTAAACGGCTTCTTAGTGACGAAGGGACGAATTCCACCCTTCATTGCAACTTTGGGAATGATGGGAGTGGCGCGAGGGATCGCCCTTGTGTTAAGCAAAGCCCAAAATGTTTTCATCCCCCAAGAACCCCGGTTTGAACCTTTCTTGGAACTGGGGACTGGGCGATGGTTGGGAATACCAATACCGTTCCTCATCGCTGCGGTTGTAGCGGTGTTGACAGAATTGTTGCTTTCGTTCACCCGATTTGGAAGATACATTTACGCAGTGGGGGGTAACCGAGAAGCTGCCAGGCTTTCCGGTATCCCTGTCAATTTGGTTTTGTTACTTGTGTTCACCTTGTGCGGTTTAACGACAGCGATTGGTGGAATCGTCGAAACAGCGAGGCTATCTGTCGGTCAACCAACTGGCGGTCAACTTTACGAATTGCATGCCATTGCTGCCGCAGTTATTGGTGGTGCAAGTTTAGCAGGAGGTAGGGGAAGTGTCTTTGGAACAGTTCTCGGAGCGCTATTGATGGCAGTCATCAGAAACGGTAGCGACTTGCTTAACATCCCTTACGAGTGGCAGCAAGTGATTTTAGGTTCATTGGTTGTTTTGGCTGTTTTGTTTGACCAATGGAGGCGGCGAGGATAAACTGTTGACGGGAGGGAATTTTTGCTCTAAACTTGTAGGTGCGAAAGGTGGGCCCGTGGTGCAGCCTGGTTAGCACGTCGGCCTGTCAAGCCGGAGGTCGCGGGTTCAAATCCCGTCGGGCCCGCCAACGTCTCAGCGCCAGGGTAGCTCAGTGGTAGAGCACCGGACTGAAAATCCGGGTGTCCGCGGTTCGACTCCGCGCCCTGGCACCAACTACAGAAACCGAAGAAAAACTTCAAGACCCCCAATCGCCCCCATCGCCAAAACCATCCTAGCCTCAAAAGATTGGGATGCACAGTTGTTTCATGGCTGTCAAGAAACTTTGACAAACGCTAAGACCCTCCAGGGAACAGTTGGTAGGGCTGGTTTCTTTCGAGTCGACTGTTGGAGTCTCAAACATGCGCTTTCAGCAAATGGGTCCGGGTCCTCTTGGAGGTCTTATTTTCAACAACGTTCTTCACTACAAAGTTTGTTGGTGACTATTTTCCCGACCATGGCTATAGGCTTTAGACCATAGTCGTTGACGAATTTTTGAACGCTGCCTTCAGACAGCAGAATTTTTTCGCAAAATAAATTCGGCGCTTTGGTTCGACAGCAGTGATGTCCTCCTAATGGTTGAGAAAGTCGGAGGGTGGGGCTTCTGCCCGACCGAAAATTTAGGCACGCAAGAGACGAATTTATTCGGCGTTGATTTGGTTCGCCAACTAAAGTCGGAGCTCAAAGAATTCGTCATCAACTATGGGCTAAAGCCCATAGCATGGTTTGTGGTGAGATTTTCAGCAACTATGAATTGAAGGCAGCACCTATCACATCCATGCCACTGGCTTTAGCCAGTGGTTGATGACGAAACAAGTGAGCGCCGAATTCATTCGGCGAAAAATTTCTTTTGTAGGGTCGGATGAAATCTGCCTGCAAATTTCGGGCAAGTTTCACCTGCCCTACTTTTTGTTGAAGACTATGAGCTAAAGCCCGCAGCATGGTTGAGAAAATGGTCACCAAAAACATTGTGAAAAGAGCGAAACCTCTTAACTCCGCACCTTTGCGCTCGCACCTTGCACGCATTTCTGCCCTGACCATGAAGGGGCGGAATAAGTTGGTGCGAAGTTCGGGTTGCAATGGTCGGATTGGTGAAGGGTGATGCGAGATGTTAAGACTCAAAAGATTTTTGGCAGAAAAAGAAGTGCTGATTAGTGTGGTCATTTTCGGTGTTTTGGTGATGCTGGCTGACATTTTTTCTGACTTGAATTGGCAAGGCTTCTCCGTTGCATTGCGAGTCTTGGGAGTTTTGTCATTGATTGGGCTTTTCATTTTGGATATCTGGTTTCG
>JANZZQ010000032.1 GCA_026419315.1 Armatimonadota bacterium
GTGGGATGGCTTCCAGTTCGTCCAGACGACAAAATATGTCAACAGGACGATGGAAGTTGAGGCTCGCTTGCTGTCACCGCAATGACCGAGAGGGGTGAATTAAGGTGTGCCTTGCTGTGCCCGCACTCGTCGTTGAACTCGTGGATGAAGCGAACCAAATCGCAAAAGTTGACATAGGTGGGGTCAGGCGAAACGTAAGTGTGGCTCTGCTTGAAGATGTCAGAGTTGGCGATTGGGTGCTCGTTCATGTCGGGTTCGCGATCCAAAAGATCGATGAAGAGGAAGCAAAACAAACTTTGACGCTCTTGCGACAAATGGGACAGTTGGACGAAGAAGAAACCTCAGCGCCAGCTGGAAGCGGTGATGGGAGTAAATTCGCTCCGATTTAGCTGTTCTGGTTGGCGCTGAATTTGCGTTTCCATCAAGGGAGGCACTACGATGAGGTTCATAGACGAGTTCCGAGATTCGGAGTTGGCGAAAGTCGTTGTTTGCGAGTTGGAACGTTTGGCTCAAGGCCGGCATTTTCGGATCATGGAGATATGCGGAGGTCACACCCACACGATTTACCGCTACGGACTTCACGATGTCTTGCCCACGAACATTGAACTTGTCCACGGTCCTGGTTGTCCTGTTTGCGTTTTGCCGATGGGGAAAGTTGACGATGCGATTGCAATCGCAAAACAAGATGGGGTGATTTTGGCGACTTTTGGGGACATGGTGAGAGTTCCTGGTTCGCAGGGTTCTTTGATGGATGCTCAAGCGGACGGTGCCGATATCCGAATGGTCTACTCGCCCCTCGACGCTTTGAAAATCGCACAGCAAAACCCCGATAGAAAAGTGGTCTTCTTCGCTATCGGGTTTGAAACCACTGCGCCGGGCACCGCCGTGACTTTGCTTCAAGCGAAGAAGTTGGGCATCAAGAACTTCTTCGTCTTCTGCAACCACGTTTTGGTCGTTCCCGCCATCAAAGCGCTCCTTGACAGCCCCGAGACTCAACTTGATGGCTTCATTGGTCCCGGGCACGTGACGACAGTTATAGGGAGCAAAGCTTGGGAGTTCATCCCGAGAGATTACGGGAAGGGGATAGTTATAAGCGGCTTTGAACCCCTTGACATGTTGCAAGCGATTTATTTGCTCGTCAGGCAAATTGTTGAGGGCAAACCAAGAGTTGACGTCCAATACACCCGAGCCGTCCGCCCTGACGGTAACTTGAAAGCGAAAGCGGTGATGGAGCAAGTTTTTGATTTCCGAGAGACTTTTGAGTGGCGTGGATTGGGCTGGATTGAAAGGAGCGCGCTGAAGTTGAGACCGGAGTTTTCCGAATTTGACGCCGAAATGCACTTCGATTTGCCGCAACGGCAAATCCCCGACCCTAAAGTTTGTCAATGCGGGGCAGTTTTGAGGGGGACAATTCTGCCTTGGGAGTGCAAGGTTTTCGGAACTGCTTGCACCCCCGAGCACCCAATAGGAGCTTGCATGGTTTCTTCGGAGGGGGCATGCGCTGCCGTTTACCAATACGGACGCTTTTCTCGCAAAGTTCGCGAATTGCTGCAGCGTTAAATCCCCAACCTGTTTCCTAACTTGTGCGAGCAAGTCACAATTCTATTGCCAATTTCACCGGCAACCGCTTAAGGAAGGTGATACGAGCGTGAGCGAAGTTCGCGTCCGAATTGCTCCCTCGCCAACAGGTTACTTGCATGTTGGAACTGCTCGGACTGCATTGTTCAATTGGCTTTTCGCTCGCAAGAACGGCGGGAAGTTTTTGCTCCGGATTGAAGACACTGACCAAGAGAGGAGCAAGCCGGAATTCGAGCGGGACATCATTGAAGGCTTGAAGTGGCTTGGACTTGACTGGGATGGGCCCGTTGTTTACCAATCGCAGCGGCTCGATTTGTATCACAGGGAGGCTCAAAGGTTACTTGAGATGGGCAAAGCTTACCCTTGCTTCTGCACGCCCGAGGAATTGCAAGAAAGAAGGCAGGCGATGTTGGCAAAAGGTATCGCTCCCAAATATGACCGAAAATGCAGGCGATTGACGCAAGGGGAAAGGGAACGGTTGATAAAAGAAGGGCGACCATATGTCCTTAGGTTCGCAATGCCGTTGGAAGGGGAGATCGTTTTCCACGATATCGTTCGCGGCGAAATCAGGTTCGCCAACCATGAACTTGACGATTTCGTCATTGTCAAGAGCGATGGTTTCCCGACCTACAACTTTGCTTGCGTCGTTGATGACCACGAGATGGGCATTACCCACGTCATTCGCGGCGAGGACCACATTTCCAACACGCCGCGCCAGTTGCACCTTTACATTGCCCTCGGTTACGAGCAACCCCAATTCGCCCACCTGCCACTGCTTTTGGGGCCTGACAGGAGCAAATTGAGCAAGCGCCATGGGGCGGTTTCTTTGAACGAATACCGCAAGATGGGAATTTTGCCGGAGGCGATGGTCAACTTCTTGGCGTTGCTCGGTTGGTATCCCCGTGACCAACAGGAGATCAAAACCCGTGAACAACTCGTTGCCGAGTTTGAACTTTCTGAGGTCAAGCCTTCCGGCGCGATCTTTGATTTGGAGAAGCTGATGTGGATGAACGGACACTACATTCGCCAGAAGCCCGTTGATGAACTTGCGAAAATGATTGTTCCATACTTCGCCGAACAAAAATGGATTAACGACCCACCGACGGAAGCCGAGTGGCAATACTTGTTGGAAGTTACGCCGCTGATTCAAGAACGGATGCGGACACTGAGCGAGGCTGTTGAGTTGGCGGAATTTTTCTACCGCGATCCAGAAAGTTACGATGATAAGGCTCGCCAGAGACTGAGCAAAGATGGCGTCGCCGAGTTGCTTTTAGAGTTGTCTAACCGATTGGAAGCGTTGATAGAATTTAGCGTGGAGCAGGTAGAAGCGACCGTGCGCCAGTTAGCTGCGGAGCGGGGCTTGAAGGCTGCTGAAGTTATTCATCCGACAAGAGCCGCAGTGACTGGACGCATGGAAGGGCCGAGCCTGTTCCACCTAATGGCGGTTTTGGGCAAGGAGCGGTGCGTGGGACGGCTCAGAAAAGCCGTGCAAATTTTAAACAGCGGCTCATTGACTGCGGAATGAAAAATGAGGAAGGGGGTTGAAACTATGGCGCGAAGGTTGTTTGTTGTGGTTCTGTTGGCAGCGATGGTTTTGCCCGTAATGGCTCAGGAAGAGCCGACACAGAAGTGGGCTGTGAGGTTGGGGGTGCTCTACCCGACCGCTAGCGATGTTCGTTCAAAGACGGACACTTTCTGGGTTTACTTGGGCGTTGAACGGAACTTCCCTGGAACCGGAATCGTGAGTTTGGACTACACTGAAGGTTCCGGCCAGGGCTACAAGTTCTCCCACTTTGCACTGTTCCTCACCCAGCGCCAGAACTATGCTCCCAGGTTGGACTTGCTTGCTGGTCTTGGAGTCGTTTACGCAAAATACGATGTGGGCGGCGACACCGATTACAAGACACGGCTTGGTGGAACCGTTGGTGTTGCCTACTACCTCAACCCTCGCACGGAGTTACAATTGCGCTATCACACCGGAAGCGCAAAGGAAACGAACGGAGTCGTCTTGACGATTAGTCTTCGCTTCTAAACACCGGTGAAACTTAGCCGTCCCGCGCACCTTTTTCACAGTTTCTGCCATTTACTCTCCACGAAAAAGGTTCCTGAGCCTTACTGGAGGCGGGTGGCGATTTGAATGTCTGACACTGGTATTAAATTGCGACTATTGGAGCAACCTCGCAACTTGCTCCGTAACTCTCACTTTTGGTTCTCTTCAAACGGTGAGGTTCCAGACTGGTGGGGCACTGGTGCCCCGGAGCGCTTTTCAAACTGGAACAATTGCGTTTCCATTGAGGAAAACTCGCCAATCCCAAAACACTCGTTCGCTGAGGTTTTTCAACCCCCAAAACGGGACATGGTTCATCATCCAATCATTTGCCTACACCCTGCCTTCAAGCAAACCATACACTTTCTCGGTTTACTTGCGAGCGGACAGAAATGACTTCCCAGTCACGCTAAGTATCGGCTACGACAAAAGCATTACCGTAAAGGTATCAACGGATTGGCAGCGTTTCGTTTTCACCGCGACACCTCGCCGCGGTCACTGGAGGCGCGGTCGTTTGGCTGTTTCCATTGCGTTCATACAAGCTAGGAACTTGTGGGTTGCTGCACCTCATGGAGGAAGGAGAAACCGCTTCGGGAAATTTGAGAACCCGTTTGAAAGTTTGGCGGATTTCCTTTGGCGCATGAACAGGGATTGTCGCCCGTTGGGCAAACCAGTTGCTTTTTAGCAGCAGATGTATGGCTACGATGATGCAATCCGCGAACCCACTCCCGAAGAAGCACGAGCGCACACTTGGTTGACAATCGTCACGGGAGGTCGGCTCATCTATTGGTTCATCTACAAGCCAATGAGCAAAGGCTTGTGGGAGTCGATGCTGAAAATCGCAAGCGAAGTCAGAAGATTGCAATCGCTCCTGACAGCAAATGATGCGACCGAGTTGGCTGTCGGTCGCGAAGGTAACGTTCACTATGCAGTTTGGCGAACCGAAGGGAAAGATGTTCTGTTGCTGGTCAATGCAGGCTACACACCCACGGGTGTTCCGATCTTTGTCCGTTGGCTAACGGGGCGGGAGGTCAAAACCGCAAAGCAACTAATAGGCGATGCGAGTGTGAGTGTTCGCAATGGTTTGGTTTGGGCGCAAATGCACCCACTGGCAGCAGGTGCGTTCCTGCTCGAGTGAAAATCGCCGTAAGGTGAAAAACTCTTAAACCTTTGGAAACCTTCAACCTCCGTTCATCGCTTCCCTATGGGCACAGGGCTCGTAGTAGTATAGCTGTCCAGAGTCCATCGGTTCAACCGCTGTGTGACGCGAAGATCCGGCGCCGAAAGGTGAGGGGGGTTAGGTTTCATCAAGTTCTCACTTCCCCAACGGTGCAAACCAAAACTGAAGGCAGTGCCCGTCTCTTCCCCGCAATTTTCCTCAACCGTTTTGCTGCCATCATAGAAAGCGATGGAAGCCGGCAGGCAGTAAACAACGCTGCGAATTCGCTCATTGCAGCCGCTTCACTTGCTCGGTTTGTTGCTGAAAATTTCCTCTTCACCATTCCCAACGAGTTTCGCCCTCGCTTGTTGCCGCCCCAGTTTCGCTCTGCGACAAACTTGGAGAAGACATCACCTGTTGCGTGCACTTTTCGGACCGACTCTTTCGTCTGCTGCAGTGGGGTGGAGTAGAAGCCGACAAACGTGAGCCAACCCACTGCCAGCCGATAAATCGTTAAGGCTTTTATGCACTTCACTCACTCATCCAAACCCCGACGGGCACTTTGCGGCGTTGCGTTCACAAAATTCTGTGCCAAGGGAAAGTTCGTGGGTTCAAAAACCTGTCTGTTCGTTTCATTGCCGATGTTCAAATGGTTGGGAATGCGATGAATTCCATGAGTGCTTCTTCGTAAGCGGGGTTGCCTGTCATCGGGACATGGGTCATCTTGCGCGCAAGTTCTGTTGCTCGCTTTCGTTCAACAATTGACCTTAGTGCCAGTTTGGCGCCAGCCCCTGCGGCATTCCCGACAGGCAAGAACCGTTCAAGAGGCAACGGAGGGAGCAAGCCGATTCTTTGGGCTGACCTTAGGTTGACGAAAAACCCGAACGCCCCTGAGATGATAACGCGAGACACTTCATCCCATTGAAGCCCGGCAACTTGCAATAAAACTTCAGCGACAGCGCGTATTGAACCCTTAGCCAATTGCATTTCACGGACATCTCGTTGTGAAAGGACAATGCCCTCACTTCGTTCGCTGAGGTGAGGCGCCACCAACTGGAAAGCCTTTTGACCGTTGATTGACAAAAAACGCTCCTTCCACTCGGGCAAATCGTTGTTCATCCTGCCCGTCTCGTCAATGACACCAAGTTCAATCAAGGCTGCAACGGCGTCAATGAGCCCCGAACCGCAAATGCCTTTGGGCAAAATCCCGCCTAAGGTTTGAGCTTTCAACCAAACTTTTCCATTCACCCTCTCAACAGAGACTTGGGAGATGGCGCCCCTTTCCGCCCTCATTCCCTGATAGATTCGTCCGCCTTCAAAAGCAGGTCCTGCGGCGGCGGAAGCACACCAATATTGACCCTGACGGCGCACAACAATCTCTCCGTTTGTCCCAATGTCAAGAGCAACAATCGGCTCACCTTCAGGTTCATGCAGGTGGCTCAAGACGACTGCGACGGTGTCGGCACCGATGTAACCTGCAACGCAAGGGAGGGTTGTCAAAAGCCCGTTGGGGTGAACCCTCAAGCCAAGCTTCCACGCCTCAACTGTGACAGGTTCATTGAACACAGGGACATATGGAGCCAGGGCAATCGGTTCAGGGTTAACCCCTAAGAGCAAATGAAGCATCGCCGTGTTGCCAACGCAAACGAGTTCGTAAACATCTGTCGGGGATACATTCGCAACCTGACAACACTCCGCGATTATCTCGTTCATGCCCCTGACAACTGCTTGCTGCAATTGGCGCAAACCATTAGGTTGCTGGAGGGCATAGTGCAATCGCGAGACAACATCGTCACCAAATTGAATTTGCGGGTTGAGCCGAACAGCGCAAGCGAGTTCCTTCCCAGTTTCCAAATCAATCAAATAACCGACGAGGGTAGTTGTCCCAATGTCAAAGGCTATGCCGAGCACTGGACGAACTTTTTCGTTTTCAGGCTCGACCGAAAGGACGGAAAATTGACCTGGTTCAACGGAGTGGACGGTGAGCGTGATTTGCTGGCTTTGGCGAAGCGCAGCGGGCAAGGAACGAAGGACCGACAGGTGGAGCGAAGAGCTTGAAAGGCTCAACCCGTGTTGACGCTGCACAGCGTCCAGCAACCTTTGAACATCGCTTCGCTCATCCCTCGTAGAAGCGGGTGGGACGAAAACGGTGAAGCGTTTGACTGCAGGCTGCAAATCTGTCTCCCGCTCAACAGCAGTCGTCAAAATTTGAGCGATTGAAGGCTTGGATTCATTGGGGACAAAAATCGTCGCATCGCCCTCAACTCTGTGCTGGCAAGTCAATCTCCAGCCTTCCCGTAAGTCAAAATCTGTCAAGTGTTTTCGCTCTTCAGCAGTAGGCTGCGGTATGCAACCGCTCAAAAAGCGGACCTTACACTTCCCACAAATGCCGAACCCACCACAAGGCGCTTCAACCGATATTCCTGCCTGCCAAAGGGCTTTGACCAAAGGCGTGTTCTCCGAAACAACTATTTCCAAATTGTCGGGCTCGATTCTCAAACTTGCCATTTCATACTCCCCCTGACTTGAGCGATAAGTTTGTAGCAGGGTGCAAGGCGCCGTCAAGAATGTAGCACGAGATAATGGACAAGTCGCAATGTCATTTTCTGCCGCTTCGTAGCTAATTGCGAACCCAACATCACTTTCGTTTTCGCATTTCGGTGCCTTTAGGGCAATCGCCGAAAAAAAATTTGTCGCTTTGGCGCCATCGCAAACTCAAGTTGCACCCTTGCATTTTGACAGCGATTTAGGCAACCTTATAGCGGTAAACAAGCGGATGGGCAGCGAATTTCTGCCGACACAGCAAACAAAGGGGTGAATGGAAAGTGCCGCGAAGGAAGTCGCAACCGCCAAGTGGGCAGCGGTTTTACTCCATAAGCGTGGTTTCAAGGATGCTGAACACTCACCCCCAAACATTGCGGATGTATGAGCGACTGGGCTTAATCAAACCTCGCCGCAATGAACAGGGCAACAGGATTTACTCAGAGGCTGACATTGAACGGGTGCGAAAGATCCAAGAGTTGACGCAGGGCATGGGGGTTAACTTGGCTGGCGTTGAGGTTGCATTCAAACTGATGGCTCGGATTGAAGAGTTGGAAGCTGAGCTGGAGCAGTTGCGCAAGCGGTTCTGGCAAGCGGTGCAAGAACAGGCTGAGCAGTTGGCGGCGAAGTTAGTTGCGGAGCGGTGGGAGGAATTCATAAGGCAGCGTTCTTTCCCCGTTCAAGTTTGGCGCCGCACACCTATTGCGAAGCGAGTCAAAATTTCCATTGCGCCGCAAAATCAACGAGAGGAAAAATGAAGCCTGAAGGAGCGATAGACCTATGCGGGAAAGGTCCGCATGGCGAGAAATAATGCTTTGGCTCGTTGGAGTCTTAGTTGGCGCGGGTTTGGTCAACTTGGGACGATGGATAGAGCGACAGGAGGTTCAATTCCGGCAAACCCAGAACCAGTCTTTAAAGTTTCAACCCGTCTCAGCCCCGAGGATAGAGCGCACCCCTGAAACCCCAGCGCACCCTCCTTCAACAATTGACTTTTGGGTCCCAATCGTGGAAAAGGTGGGTAAAGCAGTGGTCTCAATTGAGAGCGAGGAACCTTCGCCTGGCAGTCAAAATGCGGGGTCTGGAATCATTTTTGACGGCAAGCGGGGTTTGATCGTCACAAACTACCACGTAACTGAAGGCGCCCGCAACTTGACAGTTATCCTCAAAGATGGGCGACGCTTTAAAGCGAAAATTCTGGGCAGCGAACCCCATGTTGATATCGCTGTCCTTCAAATCCCAGCGAACGATTTGCCGGAAGCGAAATTTGGCTCATCAGAGGAACTCAAGGAAGGCGCCTGGGTTATCGCGATCGGCAACCCGTTCGGTTTCTCAAACTCCGTCACGGTCGGCGTAGTGAGCGCCAAAGGAAGAAGCCTGAGGGACGAAGGAATCCTCCTTGACGACCTCATCCAAACCGACGCTGCAATCAACCCAGGCAACAGCGGCGGTGCCTTGGTCAATAGCAGGGGGGAAGTCGTCGGAATCAATGTCGCAATGAGACCAGGCGCTCAAGGCATCGCTTTTGCCATCCCAATTGAGACAGTCAAGGATGTAGTTGAACAACTCCTTCAGCACAAGGAAGTTCGGCTCCCGATGCTGGGCGTTCTTTACGAAATGCTGCCCGAAGACGAGAAGAAGAGGATGGGCGTTCCTTCTGAACGGGCTTTGATCATTCGTGAAGTAACCAGCGGGTTGCCAGCGGAAAAAGCGGGAGTCAGGGCAGGGGATGTGATTGTCGCTCTCAACGACAAACCGATCCGCGATACAAACCATTTACGCTACGAGGTCAGGAAAGCGGCAAGGTTAAACAAACCCGTCAAACTTCGCCTGTTCCGAAAAGGGAGTTTGGTTGAAATCCTTGTCAAGCCCGAGTGGGTTCCAATTCGTCAATTGCTGCAGCGGTAACGAGCACACAGCGCCCTCGGTGAGGATACTTCGGCTTTATTCGTCCAAGTTTTCTTCCCACAATGAAACCCGCTGCCTTTTCAGGAGTTCCACAAATTCCGGGCGTCTGCTGGTGGGGACTGAACCTTTCGGAATCTGCAGAACCTTAACCTCCCAACGCTCCCAACCAATATCGCCCTCGATCAAGTCACCAACACGAACTTCTGTTGAAGGTTTTGCGGTTTTCCCGTTGACTTTAATGCGACCTGCATCGCAAAGCTCCTTCGCCAAAGTTCGACGCTTGACCAAGCCCGTCAATTGCAAGAACTTGTCAAGCCTCATGTTTCCCCTTCACCGCTGCTGCTTGGGACGAGGCGTTGCGTCGCCGGGCAAAACCCCCATAGCCCACAGGATCCCGCCGAGAAGGTGTTGCAGGAATTTCTCGTCGCTCCACAGGTATTCCTCATGACCCAGCGCCGTGTAAAAGACACGACCCTTGCCGTAGTATCGGCACCAAGCCAATGCGTAATCGTGGTCCGGTCTATTGCCTTTGCTGATGTCAACTGAAGTCGGGTCGAGGCTGAGCAAAACACGAACTTTTTCACGGGACCAGTTGCGGAAGGTGTAAATTTCGTCGGTCAGTTCCCAAACATCGCCAAGGTGCTTCGTCGCTGGGTGTTCTTTGTCTTCAACGATCGCCCGTATCTTCTGGTGCCAAGGGTGACCAGCAAAGTAACCTCCAATCAACTCACCGTATTCAGGCCATTTGTAGAAAGTGTCTGTAGCGCTGTGAACGCCGATGAAGCCTTTGCCGTTGCGGATGAAGTCCAAAAATGCTTGCTTTTGAGCATCGGTCATGGGGAGTTCGCCGGTCGTGTAAAACATGATTGCGTCGTAGCGCTGAAGGATTTCGGGGACAAGCAAATCAGTGTCTTCAGTTACGGTTGTCAAGAACCGAGGCTTTGACCTCCAACCCAATCGGACCACAGCTTCCGCTGCAGTCGCTGTTGTGTCGTGCCGAAATCCGACCGACAAGTTAACGAACATCAAACGCTTGATTTGTTGCCCTTCCGCCCCCGCTTCTTCAGAGGGCAAAGTCATAAGCGCCAATCCCATAGCCATCGCAATCGCACCTCCTAACATGAGCCACCCAAAACGACGCATCCTCTATCACCTCACCAAACGGTCGTTACGCCTTACAGTTTAGCACAACACCGAAAAACTTCTTCACGGCAAATATCGGTAACTTGCGCTGGGGACACTGTCGGGAAGCAAAACCTTCACATGTCCATCGCAAAAGGAGAAGACCGCGCGACCATGGTGGCGAGTGGTTAAGGGGTCGCTGTCTGGCAACTGGTGTCCGTCGTTTGTGCTCCCGTGTTGGGTTTCCTCCTCGGTGAACATGATAACGGCGGCAGGTTCTTGAATTGCGGCGAGGGGCAAACCGAAATGGAAGCCGGGTCCGAATCTCGCAACGGGGTTGGGAGACAACGCTCCGTTGTATGCGTAGCTGTTGCCTTGACGACACCTGTCAGACGGGCAAGTGTAAATTTGGGGGTTGCGGACATAAGCGTAAATGCTGCCCTTCGTCGGGTCAAAATTCCCTTGCAAGCACTCACCGAAAACCGAGTAGAAAATCCTGTCTCTTATACACATCT
>JANZZQ010000033.1 GCA_026419315.1 Armatimonadota bacterium
TCTGGGGCACGGGATGACAGCTTACATTCCGCTTCAAGCTGAAAGGGAGAATCAAGGGGGCAGAAGGAGATGTTCGTCGTTTTGCCTGCCATTGACTTGCTTGGTGGAAAAGTCGTTAGGCTAACGCAGGGGCGCTACGACGCGGCCAAGGTTTACAGCGACGAGCCTGCAGAAGTCGCTATGCAATTTGAGCGCGACGGGGCAACTTGGCTACACGTAGTTGACCTGAACGGAGCGAAAGAAGGCGAGCCTAAAAATTTGGATTCGCTGGCGGCAATACGAAAGGCTGTCAAGTGCAACATTCAGTTCGGCGGCGGCGTTCGTTCGCTTCCTGTTTTGGAGCGGATTTTTGAGCTTGGAGTTCAAAGAGTCGTTTTGGGCACAGTCGCTATTGTCAACCCCATGATCGCTTACGAGGCAGTAAAACACTTCGGTTCCGAACGAATATCGGTTGCAATTGATGTCCGCGAGGGGAAAGTAGCTATTCGGGGTTGGTCCGAAACCGAGAATATGTCGCCGACCGATGTGGGCAAGAAGATGCGGGACGCGGGTGTCCTTTGGTTCATTTACACTGACATTTTGCGCGACGGGATGATGACATCGCCCAATTTTGACGCCGTTGCCCAATTTGCGGAAACTGTCAAGGCGAGTGTAATCGCATCGGGCGGAATCGCGAGCGTTGAACATGTCCGCCAACTCAAGTTGCTTGAACCATTGGGTGTCGTCGGTTGCATCATCGGTCGCGCGATTTACGAAGGCAAGTTGAGTTTTCAAGATGCGTTGGCTGCAGCTGAACAAGATTTATGCAAAGGTCCTTAGCGCTCTGAGCAACCAACCCAATTCCTCCGCGGTTCGTTTCAAAAGCGCCAAAGCGTTTGTCATAGCCTCCTGCTCGCTCATCGGTTTGTTTACGATAGCGAAGCAAGCATCAATGCCCCAATTTCGGCATTTTTCTGAACCTTCGCCCAATTGACCGGCAATCGCAATTACCGGCTTGTTGTATCGCTTTGCAACTTGAGCGACTCCGTAGGGGACTTTTCCAAAGCCTGTTTGAAAGTCAATTTTGCCCTCGCCAGTTATCACCAAGTCCGCTTTTTGAACTCTTTCTTCAAGCCCGACAGCCTGAACGACAATTTCAACGCCTCGCTTCAACCTTGCTTGACAAAAAGCCATCAAGCCTGCCCCTAACCCTCCAGCAGCGCCAGCGCCGGGAACATGTTCAACTTCAACGCCTAAGTCCCGGCGGATGATTTCAGCGTAATGGCGCAAATTCTCGTCAAGTAACTTGACCATTTCGGGAGTTGCTCCCTTTTGTGGTCCGTAAACCGCAGAAGCACCGTTGGGACCTGTCAAGGGGTTGGTAACATCGCAGGCGACGAGAATTTCCGTCTCTTTCAAGCGACTGTCAAGTGTGCTAATGTCGATTCTTGCCAACTTTCCGAGTTCTCCTCCACCGAAGCCTATTTCGTTCCCGTTTTCGTCCAGAAGTTTCGCCCCCAAAGCTTGTGCCATCCCTGCACCGCCGTCGTTGGTTGCACTGCCGCCAATTCCGACGATAACCCGCTTGCAACCCGAATCCAAGGCAGCCTTGATCAACTCGCCCACCCCGTAGGTAGTTGTGACGAGTGGGTTTCGCTTCTCTGGAGGAACAAGGTGCAAACCTGCGGCAGCAGCCATTTCAATGGCCGCAGTTTCGCCGTCACCAAGGATTCCGAAGAAAGCGTCAACGAGTTCGCCCAACGGTCCTGTCACTCGCTTCGCAATTGTTTTCCCGCCCGTCGCTGCCACCAAGGCTTCAACAGTTCCCTCACCACCATCAGCCATCGGAACTAAGTCGAATTCAGCACCCGAAAAAGCAACTTTCAAGCCGTCCGCAATTGCTTGGGCCACTTCTTTTGCCGAAGCGCTCCCTTTGAAACTGTCCGGCGCTATGACCAACCTCATTTGACATCACCGGTGCAAATTTTACGACATCTTCTGAAAATGCTAAAATCGGTTTGGCGAGAACGCCAAACACGGTAACGAGAGGGGGAAGAACGATGGACGCCATTTTGGTTTTTGAGGATGTAAGGTGGACCAACTTCAAACCTCTCACTTGGACGCGCCCTGTTTGTCTGCTCAGGACAGGAATTTTCCCACTCTGGGAGAAAGTCGTGCGAGCGTGCAGGCGTATGGTCCCAAACGAGTTTGAAGTCCACATTCACACCCGCAACTACCTTGCCCCCACTTTGCGCCACTGCCTAAAGGGCAAAGGCGTTTTCGTTAACGAATTTGAGCGGCTGGAAGGCAAAAGCATTTTA
>JANZZQ010000034.1 GCA_026419315.1 Armatimonadota bacterium
AGATGTGTATAAGAGACAGCAGGTTGCTCCTCACCCCCGATTTGGCTCAAAAGGCAGGTGCAATTGAAAAAGGCGTCGCTTACACGAAGGGCAACGAGTTGGTGGCCGTTTACCTCGGCGAGGTCGCCGCTGCAACTATTTTGCCTGCTTTGCAAAAAGGTGAGCCGTTGTCTAACAGTGACTTGCAAGCGTTGTTGGATGCGGCGGTGACAAGGGTTGAGGTTCACGAAGCCGTTGTCCTTCGCTACCCTTGGCAACTCATTGACCATAACGCCGAATTGATTTCAGCCGAGTTCCCGTTGGCAACGGAAGGAAAGGAAAGCGAAGGCAAGTTGGAGCAAGGCGCAATCGTTTATGGCGGCGATTCCTCGCAGGTTTATTTGGGCGAGGGGGCAGTCGTTCACCCGACAGTTGTATTGGATGTCACTCACGGACCGATTTACATCGGCGACAACACGATTGTCTACCCTCCAACCCGAATTGAAGGACCGGCATATGTCGGCAAGGGCACGTGGATTGTTGGTGGGAAAATTCGCGAGGGAAGCAACATCGGTGATGTCTGTCGGGTCGGCGGGGGGGTTGAAGAGAGCATCATTCACGGTTACAGCAACAAGTATCACGATGGTTTTTTGGGACACGCTTATGTCGGCGAGTGGGTGAACCTGGGCGCGTTAACGACCAACAGCGACTTGAAAGACACTTACGGGAGTGTCCGAATTGAAATTGAAGGTGAGGGGAAAGTTGACGCTGGGACGAAAGTCGGCTGCTTCATTGGCGACCAAGTGAAGACTTCAATCGGAACGCTCATTTACACCGGCAAGCGCATCGGCATATTCAGCCACATTCACGGTGTCGCAACTGAGGATGTCCCAAGTTTCACTATCTGGGCAAAAAGCATCGGAGCACAAGGCGATGCCGTTGAGTTGCTACTTGACAGTGCCATTGAAATCCACAGGCGCGTTTTGTCCCGCAGAAAGATTGAGGCGACACCTGAAGAAGTTGAACTCATCAAGACACTGTTTGAACTGACCAACGAAGAACGGCAAAAGGCAGGGGTGAGGAAAGGCCGCCCAAGCATTTGACATCAACGATGCAGTCGGGGTTTTCCCCTACTCGCTTGATGCATTCGGAACACTCAAGGTGCCGAAAGCGTTTGAGATTGTTAGGTGCGATCTGTTTTGCTTGGAGTGTTTTTGGAGGTGAACGAAGGTGCGCCGGTCAATCATTGCGCTTGTCACTGTCTTTGCCGTTTCTTGGAACTTGCCTGTTTTGGGCGCTCAAACGCAACAGCCATCAAATCCGCCGAAGGCGGAGGCGAAAAAGACCACTGTGCCGGTCAAAAACGAAGGTTGGCGAATAACCTATGGCACCCCGAAGGCGAAAGTCAAAATTGAAGCCTTTTACCCAATTGGGGCTGGCGGGCACGAATTCGTTTTAGACTTTTCACGCAAGTTGGCCGAATCTTTCCCGGGCAAAGTTCAAGTCACCGTTTACGATTGGACGAAACCCAAAGCCGCCGACGAATTCAGCAGGCGTGGTCTAACTTGCGGCGTGTTCATCATCAATGGCAAGATGGAAGTGAAGCACAAAGGGAAAACCATCGCCTTCACAAAGCGCCCTGAAATGACGGGCTGGAGCTTTGACCTGCTTAAGGCAGTGGTCGCCGATGAGGTGAACAGGGTTTACGGCAAAGGAACGAAACCCGAGAAAGGGAAATCGGCTCCGTTGCAAAAAACAAGCACCGCTTTGGAATCCAAGCCCAAGGGTGTCATTGAAATCTTTGTCCCTTGCGGTCTCGCAGGACCTTACGGAGAACTCGCCCGTATGTTCCGGAAGCAAAACCCTGAAATTCAGTTTCGTCCCAATGTGACCGGCATTGTGGCACTGCTCAACCAACTTGAGGCAGGGGCAACTCCTGATGTTTTCCTCTCAATTGGGACTTTTGAGTTGACGAAGTTGGCAGAGAAGGGCAAGTTCGTGGAGGGCAGCATCGTCAAGTGCGCTCGCGTTCCGCTCGCAGTGGTCGTCCCGAAGAAAAATCCCGCAGGTGTCAAGCGGCTCGAAGACCTGGCTTCACCGAAAGTCAGGCAAGTCATCACCTACCCCTTCAAACTTTCCGGTGGTCGCGGTGCGAGACAGGCTCTCGAATCGGTGAAACTTTGGGATGCCGTAAGTCCCAAAATCTTCACCCCCAAAGTTCCTGACCAGGCAAAACAGTTGCTTAAGAAAGGGCAAGGCGATGCAGGAATTTTGTATCGCACCTGCTTGATGGAAAGTTACATCCCCGACAAACCTCCCGTTGTTGAGCGCGATTTGGTCGCCGTTCAAACCATCCCCCAAAAACTTTACGAACCAATTTACGCTGCTGCAGTGCTTGTCAAGGGCGGTAAAAACTTGGATGCAGCGAAGGAGTTCCTCAATTTCCTTCGAACCCCTCAGGCTCAACGAGTTTGGATTAAATGGGGGTTTGAGCCTGTTGAAGAAACCGAGAAACAGGCAAAATTGACCGACAAGACCCCACTCTTCATCTACGCTGGAGCAGCGTTTCGGCCCCCCCTTGAGGAGATGGGACGAGAATTTGAGCGCAAACACGGTGTGCCAGTTAAGTTCAACTTTACCGGTTCAAACTGCCTCTTAGCACAAATCATTTTGAGCCAGCAAGGTGACTTGTTCCTTCCCGGCGAGGAATTTTATGTTCGTCAAGCGCAAAGGAGAGGCTATGTGCTCAAAAGCGAAATCATCGGCTATTTCGTGCCGGTCATTATGGTTCGCAAAGGCAACCCAAAAGGCATAAAGTCGCTGAGGGACTTGGCAAAGCCAGGTGTCAAGGTGGGCTTAGGCGACCCAAAGGCTTGTGCCATTGGCGAAATTAGCGAGGCTATTTTGCGCAAAAACGCCTTGACGAAGGATGTTCACAAAAACGTTGTGTTGCGGGCAATGACCGCACCGGAATTAGCAAATGCCCTGCGTTTGGGCGGCATTGACGCTTGCATCAACTGGGACGCTATCGCCAATTACCCTTGGGTTCGTCCCGCAGTCGAAGTCATTCCGATACCTGCAGAGCAAAATGTCATCACCGCAAACCCGCTCGCGATTTTGAAAACGACGAAGAACCTTCAAGCGGCAGAGTTATTCCTCCAGTTCGCCCTTAACGAGGGACAACGAATTTTAAGGCAGCATGGCTTCACCGCTCGCAACGATTTGCCGCCGAAATACGAGAGGGTGTTGTTTAAGTCCGTTGCCTCCGCTTCACCAACAAGATAGCCTTAGAGCGAAGGCTTTTCTGTGAACTTTCGTGAGCCCACCACCTTGTCCGCACTGTGCGGGCATGCAGTTTGGCTCGCAAAATCGCTAAACTCTTGTTCGTTCAAAGCAGCGTTTGACCGTTGACAATCTTTTGAGGAGGTGGCGATTGTGCTGATTGGTTTTTTGACGGCGCCGTTTCGGGACTTGGCGTTTAAGGATGTGGTGAAGTTTGCGGCTGAAAACGGATTTGGGGGTTTGGAGGTAGTGACGGGCGTTGGACACGGGCACATTGACGCCGCACAGGTGCTTAAGGACAAAGGTCGCTCTGTCAAGAAGCTGCTGAAGGGCACAAGCGTCCAAATCACGAGCTTGGCTCGTTACGGCAACCCGTTAGACCCAGACCCTCAAAAGCGTGAAGCATTCTTGAACGAACTTCGGACAATCATTGACGCGGCGGAAACCCTTGAAGTTTCGGTCGTTTGCACTCTCGCCGGCTTTCCGCTTCCCGGCAAAACGAAAATGCAAACGATTGAGCAGGATGCGCCGTCGGTTTTTGAACCGCTTTGCGAATACGCCGAAAAGCGCAGCGTGAAAATTGCCCTTGAAAATTGGTTCGCAACGAACCTTCAAGGTATGCACCATTTCGAGCGACTTTTTGAGGTTGTTCCAAACCCGAACTTCGGACTGAACTTTGACCCGTCACACCTCGTCCACCAAGACATTGACTACATCGCCGCAGTTGAACGCTTCGCTCCTCGCATCTTCCACACTCACGCTAAGGACACCCAAATTTACGAACACAAACGCCGCTGGATTGGGAACTACGAAAGCAGCTGGTGGCGCTATGTTATCCCCGGCTACGGAGTGATTGACTGGGGAAGATACATCGGGACACTGAGGCGAGTCGGCTATGACGGTGTTTTGTCAATAGAGCATGAAGACGCCGCGTTCCCGCGAGAGTTGGGACTTATCAAAGGCAAAGAGTATCTGAGCCTGTTCGTTTGAGAGCGGAAAAGAAGTAACTTCGGGCTTCTCGCTTGAGGCAGGAAACGGGCTCAAGTTTGGCTTGTCAATTTTGAGGACTTGCTCAGTAATTGGGGCAAGAGGGTATCAAGTTTGAGGGAAGGGGATGAACCTTTCAAGACACCCGTAACAGTTCGGCACCCCCCTCAAGGGCTTCAACTTTAGAACGCAAGTGTCTGTGTTCTGCCCGCTCAAGGTAAGGGTCAATTTCAACGAGCCATTCAGCGCACTCTTTCGCCTGCATCAGAATGCCAATGTCTCGAAGGATGTCAGCTAATTTGAGGTCGGGCAAACCGTGCTGCCTTGTTCCCAAAAATTCCCCCGGACCACGCAACCGCAAATCGTGTTCTGCGATAACGAAACCGTCGTTCGTCTTCGTCATCACGCGCAGCCTTTCCCTCGCTTCGTCTGTTGATGGGTCAGCGATGAGGACGCAATAGCAAGGATGTTCGCTTCGTTCAACACGCCCCCTCAACTGGTGCAGTTGAGCCAAACCGAATCGGTCGGCATCCTCCACAACCATAACCGTTGCGTTGGGGACATCAACCCCGACCTCAACAACTGTCGTTGTCACCAAAACCTGAATTTCGTTTCGTCGGAAAGCATCCATGATGGCATCTTTTTCGTAACCCGGCATTCTCCCATGCAGAACCCCAACTTTGTAGTCAGGGAAAACGCTTTGCTGAAGCCACTCAGCGTGGCGGTAGACCGATTGGGCATCTTCAAGCTTCTCTGACTCTTCAATGAGCGGGCAAACGACATAAGCTTGATGTCCTTTTGCCAACTCCTTGCGGATGAACTCGTAAGCGAGCATTCGCTTGCTCGTGTGAAGCCAATAGGTTTTAGCCCGTTGCCGTCCCGGCGGCAACTCCCGGATGACGGAAACATCCAAATCACCATAAACTGTCAACGCCAAAGTTCGCGGGATTGGCGTCGCGGTCATGATGAGCACATCTGGCGACTGCCCTTTCCAGATCAGTTTCGCCCTCTGCATAACTCCAAACCGATGCTGCTCGTCCACGACGACAAAACCGAGCCGGTGAAACTCCGTCGCCTCCTCAATGAGGGCGTGGGTGCCGACGACAATTTGAGCCATACCTTCCCGGATTTTCATCCTCGCCTTGCGCTTATTTGCGGGGGTCAAACTGCCCACAAGTTGAACGATGTTGACATCGTGCCAGCGAAAGAGTTCCCGCAAAACTCGGTAATGTTGTTCAGCGAGAATCTCTGTTGGAGCCATGAAAGCGACTTGGTAGCCGTTTTGAACAGCAACGAACATTGCCGTCGCTGCTACCACGGTCTTCCCTGAACCGACTTCGCCATGCAAAAGTCGGTTCATTGGGTGAGGCTTTTGCATGTCAGCCAAAATCTCGCCAATGACCTTCCGCTGGTCTTTGGTCAACTCAAAGGGCAACGAGCGGATAAAACGCTCAACAGCCTCTTCGTCAACATGGAAGGCGATGCCCTCGTGTTCCTTGACTCCCTTTTTGCGCAGTGCCAGCACCAATTGCATTGTCAAAAACTCGTCAAAAACGATTCGCCTGCGAGCCGCTTCCAATTTGTCTTCGCCATCGGGAAAGTGAATTTGATGCAGTGCTTCCCTTAGGGGCATCAGGTTGTAACGGCGACGGATTTCTTCAGGCAAAGTCTCCTCCAAACGGTCAACGGTTCTGGCGACGGTTTCCTGAACGAGCGTTCGGACAAAGTTTTGACTCAAACCTTCTGTCAAGGTGTAAACGGGGACGAGCCGACCAACCTGCAAGTTGGCGTCGCCCGTGATTTCTTCGATCTCTGGTGTTTGGAAAGTCAATTGCCCGAAAACCTGTATCGCCTTCCCGAAAACAAAGAACCGTTGGCCGATCCTGAATTTCTTCTCCATGTAAGGCTGATTGAACCAAGCGAGGAACGCACGACCCGTCGCATCACCAACAGGCACTTTGGTGATAAGCAAATGCTTGCGCTCTTCAGTGAACGGGTTGCCGATAACTTGAACTTGCACTACGACCTTTTCACCGGGAACAACTTCTGCCAGAGTTTTTAAGTTGCGTCGGTCTTCGTATCGGCGAGGGTAAAAATGCAGCAAATCCCCAATCGTTTCAATGCCCAACCGTTTCAGCAGTCTCGCTCGCTGAGGTCCAACCCCCTTGAGATAGCGGACAGGGTCAGCGAGAGACAAGGGGCTCGGGGCTTGGGATTGAGCAATCGGCGCCGATGGTTTGGCACTTGGAAGTGGTGACCGAGCAACGGACTTTGAAGGCTGGGCATCGGAGGTAGGGAGAGTCCTCGGAGTTTGAATCGCTTGTTGTGGAAGTTGTTCGGGTTGCAGTGGCTTTGATTCATCGCGCGGTTGGATTTGTTTGAACGGTTCGACCACAGTCAACATGTCCCGTTGAGGCACCCTTGGAGCATGACGCTGTTCGGCATCCGACTCGGTTTCGGGAAGTTGAGCAAGTTCATGTGTCGGTTGGACTTTCGTTGACGAAGGGGAAGCGGAATCTATCGCTTGCGTTTTCTCGTTCACTCGTTTACGAGCTTGGGTTAACAAGCTGCGAGCTTGCAAAATTCGGCGGCGCCGTTCTGTCAAATCCGCGCTCGCATAACCCTCAAACAAGCTCGCCATTTCCGAAAAAAGCTGTTTCAAATCGTCGCCGTCACAAACTTCCGCTGCCCGTTTCGCCCAAGCGACCATGTATCGGTCAAAGCCACCTATAACAGCGAAATTGCGGCATCCCGTTTTCTCTTCAACTGTCAACGGTTTTTCGAGTTTGTCAAGTATAGACAGGAGTTCCACCGACATGAGCGCTCACCTGAATTGGTTTGGTCCATCCCTTTTTGGGCGAAACTTGCAGGCTTCCAAACAAAAGTTTAGGGTGCCGCTCATGAAGATGAAGGGCGACGGGCGAGCCTTATCCTCCCGGACGGCCGAATTGCAATACTCGCTACTTAAAGCTCTGTCGCTGAAGCCGCCTCAATTTGCTGGAGGCATGTTGACATAAATCAGGCCCTTGTGGATTCGCACCGACTTGATAGGCGAATTGAAGGGCAAATCTTTGGGTTCAACGACCGGGTTAATGTGCTTTTCGAGCCGAGACACCAAAAAAGCCGGCGCACCAACTCCATTGACCCTGAGTTCCTCAATTTTCAAGTAAAGGTAACCGTCGCGAGCCTCAGGGCGACAAACCGCTTCAAAGGGGTTGTTGATTCGCAATAGGGTCAAGACACCCCGCAGAACTACTTTGCTGTCGTCGGTTATCTGGACTTTGATTCGCATATCTTTCGTCGCCTTGAGTTCCGCCAACATCCTTTCAAAGTTCTCAGCATCCATAACCCCTTCAAGGTTTGACTCCTTGACAGAAATTGTCCTCAGTTTCCCGCGTTCAGAAAGAGCCGCAACATCAATCACCGGTTCGACAGCCCTCGCCCTTAGTTCGCGCAGGAAAATGTTTTTGATTCTTGCCGGCTTGGACTCAATTTCAACTAACTGCAATTTCCCTTTCGCCGTTTCCTCAGGAGATGCTGGGACAATTCGCAGATACAAGCCGTTGCTGTCCTTGGGATTCGTTATGTCCCTCCGCAAAACCTGCTCTAAGGTTTGAACGACCTTTTGGGGTGAATTGGCGAAGAGAGCCGATGCCAAAGTGAGC
>JANZZQ010000035.1 GCA_026419315.1 Armatimonadota bacterium
ACGGAATTCATGATTTTTTCAAAGGCTTGTCTGACATCGTTGTCGTTGTTCAAGTTGAGTTGAACGCCGCCTACATCGAACTTGTGCACCACATCTGGCGAAAGGACTTTGAGGACAACAGGGTAGCCGATTTGACGAGCAACCGAAACTGCCTCTTCAGCCGTTTTCGCCACTCCCCAAGGAAGCACCGGGAAACCGTAAGCTTCCAAAACCCGCAACGCAACTTCTTCGGGGACAAAACCGTGTTGGCTTACTGGGGACTCGCTTAGCAATTGTCGAGCTCGTTCTCTGTCAACGGGAAAGATTTTGAAGCCGGTTCTCGGTCTGCGAATCCAGTCAACATAGCGAGCCATCGCTGCCAACGCTCGGACGGCATCCTCTGGGAACAAATAGGTCGGAACACCGTTCGCTTTCAAAATGTTCACACCAGCCGAAATATCCACAAGACCCATAAAGCAAGCCAGTATGGGTTTGCTTTTTCGTTTGGATGCTTGAACGATGACATGGGCAATGTTTTCAATGTCGGTCATCGCTTGCGGTGTCAACAACACGATGATTGCGTCGGCATTGGGGTCTTCAAGAACTGCATCTAACGCTGCTTCGTAGCGGTCGTGTTGGGCGTCTCCAATCAGGTCGATCGGATTCTGTAAGGATGCATGTGGCGGTAACTTTTCACGAAGTCGCTCCAAAGTTTGCTCGCTCAACTGAGCCAACTCCAGACCATATCGGACACACGCGTCCGTCGCCATGATGCCGGGACCACCGGCGTTGGTAATGATGACCGTCCTTTTTCCGTTTGGCAAAGGTTGGTTGGCGAAAGCGATGGCATACTCAAACAAATCTTCCACCGTGTCCGCTCTAAGGACTCCTGCTTGCGCGAACAAAGCTTCGTAAACCTCGTCGCTTCCTGCAAGTGAACCTGTGTGAGAAGCGACGGCTCGAGCTCCTGCTGGTGTTCGTCCCGCCTTCAAAGCCAGTATGGGTTTTCGACCTTCACCTTCACCAGTTATCTCTCGGGCTAACTCCAAGAAGCGTCGTCCTTCTGTCAACTCCTCAACATACATCAAAATGACTTGGGTGTGAGGGTCTTGCCAAAGGTAGGCGAGGAAATCGTTTTCGTTGACATCTGCTTTGTTCCCCAAACTTATGACCTTGCTGAAACCAATGCCTTGCCCTTTTGCGTAATCCAAAACAGCCGTGCACAAAGCACCGCTTTGGCTGATGAAAGCGATGTTGCCGGGCAAAGGCATTTCCTTGGCGAAGGATGCATTGAGGCGGTAATTGGGGTCGGTGTTGATTACGCCCAAGCAGTTGGGACCAACCAAAGCGATACCGTAGTGGTGAGCGATTTCGCGGATTTGTGCTTCCAACTTCGCACCTTCAGGTCCAGTCTCTTTGAACCCGGCGGAAATGACAATTGCTCCCTTGACACCTTTTTGTCCACACTCTTCAAGCACTTGAGGAACAAGAGGCGCCCGGACGATAATAACAGCAAGGTCAATGGTGTCAGGAACTTCCAAAATGCTCGGGTAAGACCTAACTCCACAAATTGACTTCGCTTTGGGGTTAACTGGGTAGACAACCCCGGTGAAATGCCCCATCAACAAATTTGAGAGCACAGCATGGCCGACTGTGCCGGGCTGTCGTGAGGCACCGATAATAGCCACCGATTGAGGCTCAAGGATTGGACGAAGGTCGTGTAGTCCTTCAAGGATTTCCTCTTTCTCGGAAACAGCCGCTTGCTCCATGATTAAGTCACCTCCATTTGCCTCAATTGTGAGGTAGACCACGAAGACAAGGTGTCAGGGTTTAGCCTATTCGGTTGTCAGACTTCCATGACAGCCACGGCGGTGGCATAGTCATGGGTGTGAGAGAGCGACAGCCAAATTTTCTTGACCTTCAAACTCGAGGCGAGTTTCTGTGCAGCTCCTGTCAACAAAACCGTCGGTTCGCCGCTGGGGGCGTGAATGACGCAGACACTTTTCCATGTCACCCCTCGGGAAAAGCCTGTCCCCAGCGCTTTCGTAACGGCTTCTTTCGCTGCCCACCTCGCCGCCAAGTGAGGGAACGGGTCAGCAAACCGCATACAGTATGCTAATTCGTCATCGCTGAAAACACGCTTCAAAAATCGCTCCCCGTAAACTTGCACCATATTCCGTATGCGAGCGACATCCACAATGTCCGTGCCAACTCCTACAATTGCCATGAGCGATCCCTTCCAACAGAAAGAGCACAAGCGATAGGGCACAGCGCAATTTTAAAGCGGTCAACGAAGTTAGGAAAGTCATAAAATCAGCCCAACGAGGGGCGAGAAATCAACCGGTTGCAGTTAAACTATTTGCGGCCGAAGATTGGTGAGTGCAATTTTTGGATTTCACTTTCGAAGTGAGGAGGCGACCATGAGAAGGCAAGTTCTTTCCTCGCTCAAGACAACGGCTCAAATTTGGTGGGAAATAACGGCTGCTGGGTTGTGGGTGACTTTGCTCAACAGGATTGGGAGAAAAGCGCAAAGAAGGTTGGAACGGAGGGTGAAAGTTTTTTGGGACATAGCTTATGCAGAACACGATGGTGTGCAATTGAAGGCTGATCTGTTCGTTCCAATCGCAACTCCACCTTCCAATGGTTTCCCCGCTGTCATTGCTTTGTATGGCGGAGCATGGTGCACAGGCGACAAGAGGGATATGGCGTGGGCTGGATATTTGCTGGCTCAAAGGGGGATGGTCGTCGCTTGTGCCAGTTACCGCCTTGCACCTAAATTTCGCTTCCCGTCCCAATTAAAAGATTGTCAAGCAGCCGTCCGGTGGGTGCGAAGGAACGCTTTGGAGTGGAACATTAACCCAGAACAGATTACTGCCTTTGGGGTTTCATCAGGAGGGCATTTGGCTTTGCTTTTAGGGTTGAGGGAGGAGGTAGTTGATGGAGTTTCAAGCAAGGTGAAGAAAGTTGTCGCTCTCTTCCCGCCAACTGACTTGACCGCTCCGTATTACCGCGAATCCGCACAAAAACCCTTACCCCTCATGCCCAATTACTTGTTAAACTTCCTGGGAGCGACATATGAGGATGACCCGGGGTTGTGGCGCGATGCTTCTCCCATCTACCATGTCCACGCCGATGCCGCCCCCTGCTTCATTATTCAAGGTAAGAAGGACTTGCTGGTTCCTGCTGACCAAGCAATCCGCTTTGCAGAAGCGATGAGGAAAGTGGGTGGGAAAGTCACCCTCATCCTCATCGACGGATTGGGACACGGATACAGCCTCCGGCCACATATCATGGGGCAGTTGCACAATGCCCTTGAGGAAGCGGTGAAATTCCTGATGACACCTTAGCCGGCTCAAATTCTCCAACTCAAGCAACCTTGTCAAAACTTCACCCTCTTTGAATCGCTCGGGTTTGCCAAGAAGCAATTCAACTCTAAGCCCCCGAACCTTCAATCGCTTTTGATGTGGGAAAAGCTTCCCCGTAAGTCAACTCCATGTTCGTCGTCTGAAGCCAAAAAACGCGCGGAAACTTTTCTCTGCAGGTCAACTGCACTATCCCACCGTCAACGAGTTCAACTTGTCACCATCGCTTTGAAGGCCGAAGAGAACCTTTTCAAATTTGACGGTATAGTCAGCGGTCAAAACCCGCAGAGTTTCAATTTCTGGCTGGGGCGTCAATTCAACTTTCGCTACCGCTCAAATCGCAACCCTTTTGAGCGCCTCCTGGTCGGTTTTTCAAGGTTGAACTTTCCGCCCCTCAATTTGCTTCTCGTGCTCGTAGCCCAACCATTGTTGCATCGCATCGTCAAGGAGAGACCATGCCTCCTCTTTTGTGGCAACTCGTCCATCCAAAACCGCCTCTTCAATAAGCCTTAAAGCTCTACCGACCAACGGAGAAGGTCGTATTCTGTATCGCTCCATAATTTCGTCGCCCGTGATGAGCCTTATGCGTTCTCTTGCCTCCTTGATAGCGAAATAGGTCTCCATTAACCTGCGAAGGACAGCGTAGTGGCGCTCCCTTTGCTCTTGGGTCATTTCTGGCCCGCGAGTTGCCATCAGGTCAGCAGCCGACAAGGCCACACAGTAAATTCCCGTAGGTTCTCCTAAATCCCGCCAGAACCTTCTAAGGGCCTTTTCGGTCAATTGCTTCGCTCCTGCCAGACCGACAGGGCGCATGTGGCTGCGGACGAGATTGACAACCGTTTCCCTCTCCCTTCTTGATAGTCTGAACCTATCGCAAATTTGCTCTGCCATGTTAGCGCCGAGCTTTTCGTGCCCGTAAAAGTGCAAATCACCTTCTTCGTCAACGGTCATAGTTTGGGGTTTCGCTATATCGTGGAGCAAAGCGGCAAATTTAACCACCCAAGTCCCACATCGCTTGTATCCAAAACGAACTTGAAACGCATCTTGCACGCGCTTCAAAAGTTCGTTCAAGGTTTCGTCTTCCGTTTCACCCTTTATCGCTTTCTCCGCCATCCTAACCGCTTCCAAAGTGTGGTTGAATCCGTCAAGGTGGTGGTAGCCAGCAGCGGGAACTTCCTTGAGTTTCATCAACTCTGGCAGCAAGATTGTCAACACCCCGAGTTCGTCCATGCAGAACAATTGCTCGTGTGCGGTTGAGGCTTGCAAAATCCAAGCCCATTCCATCAAAATCCTCTCCGGGGCGGTGTTCAAAAGCAACGGGGCGCTTACGGCTATAGCCTCTTTCGTTTCAGGGGCAAGTTTGAAATTCAAAGTTGCAGCGAACCTAAACGCCCTCAAAATCCTAATTGGGTCGCCCCGTAAGACGCGGCGGTTGGGCAAGACAAGCAAGCGAGATGAAAGGTGAGCGAGACCACCTAAGGGGTCAAGAACGGGAGCGCTTCCTTTCTGTGCCAGTTCAACTGCGTTGACGAAAAGCGCATTGCACGTGAAGTCTCGTTGTGAGGCATCCTCGCGCAAATCGCTCCTAAGTTCGGTGAAATCAGCGGTGGCATCAGGGGCCTTCTCTTCCCAATGGACGATGCGCCCAGTAGGCGGGTCGAGACTGAGGGAGACGAAACGAGCCTTTACTTTCTTCGCAACTTCTTCACCAAACGAGATTGGGTCTGCCTCAACAGCAAAATCCAAGTCCCAACTTTCTCTCCCCAGCAAAAAGTCGCGAACGAACCCGCCGACAAGGTAAAGTTGGCAACGGCGTGCCCGCGCAACTTCAGCAGCAGCACACAACACCGTTACCAGCGTCTTCGGTATTCGTTCCAAAGAGACAAACTGAAGGCTTTCCGCCATCTTGGTTCGGACCTCGCTCTCAATTTCGGTGTTAGCATTTTATCAGGGCTCCACCATGCAGCAAAATTATGACAACGAAAAGCGAAAACGGAGGCGAGAGGCCGTGATAGCCCGGTCGGAAGTTCAGGAAAAGTCAATTGAAGATAGCCGCTTGTATCAACTTTGGAGCGCCATCGCTGATACAAAGGCTCTGTTAAAGGCGATTTTGGAGGAAAGTTTGGAGGCTGTAAATGCCACGCGGGGGACAATTTCTTTGGTTGATTACCGGACAGGTGAGTTGGTAACTGAATTCGCGGCGGGGGTAGGCTGGTCCGAGGAAAAATTCGGCCTGAGATTTAAAATCACCCACGAACCAGGCAATAGCATCTCAAGTTATGTCGCCTATTCTGGCATGCCTTATGTTTGTCCCGATGTCACAAAGGACCCTTACTACTACCCCCTCTTTCCCGACACGCGTAGCGAACTGGCTGTGCCTTTGATAGGGCGAGGGGGAAGGGTGCTTGGTGTGCTCAATGTTGAGAGCGAAAAAGTCAACGCTTTCGGGAAGAACGAAGTGAAGGTTCTGTCAGCGCTGGCTTCCATCGCCGCGTTTGCCCTCTCACTTGCAACTCACCAAACCCGTGAAAAGGCGCTAATTGAGCTCGGGAAGGAATTAGCTGCCACGCCGGACATTGACGCATTGTTGGAGAAAGTCACTGAAGTTGCTTCCCGGTTGCTTGATGCCGACGATTGTTCCCTCTTCCTGCTTGACAAGTCCATCAACCGTTTGGTCTTACGGGCTTCTCGCGGTTTGCTTCGCTCCATGGTTGGCAAGGCGACTTATCGGCTGGGGGAAGGGCTTACAGGTTGGGTTGCACTCAACAACAAGCCGGCGCGACTCAACGGAGTCGTCGGAGACCCGAGATGGAAGGGACTTTACTTGGAACTTAAACCGGAAGAAATCAGCGCTTTCATGGCAGTTCCCGTTCGCGGCAGGAAAGAAGTCATGGGAGTTTTGAGGGTCTTGAGGAAGAAAGCGCACCTTTCCGCTCCCCACTACCTCTTTTCGGAAGAGGACGAAGAGTTGCTTTTCACTTTGGCGAATCAGTTGGGGGCAGCACTTGATAGGGAAGAGCTTCAAAGGCGTCTCTTCACCATGCAGCACATCGCAACCATTGGCGAACTGGCAGCCAGAACCGCCCACATGATCGGCAACAAAGTTTTCGCCATGAAGGGCGCGCTCAAGGAACTTGGACTTCAGTTGAGCAATTTGCCACTCCTTGAAAGCACCCAGCGCCTTTTGGGAAGCATAGAACGAGCGCTTTACGAAGTTGAAACGCTGCTTCAGGATTTGAGGGATTTTGTCAAGGCAACCCAACTTAACCTGCAACCCGTTTGCTTGTCTGAGGTTGTTAGGGAGTTGGTTCAAGATTACGCGCAAGAGTTCCCCCACATCTCCTTTGAGTTGCAGATGGACGAGCAACCCGTTTGGGTTAAGGGGGATGTCGAGAAACTTCGCAACGCTATCAGCGAACTGATTGAAAACTCCGTGCATTTCCTCAAGGAAGGTGGCAAAATCAGCATAAGGCTGGCTAAAAGCACATGGGTCGGTCAAAAACATGCCCGGCTCATAATCCGCGATACCGGGCCAGGTATCCCGGAGAAGTTGAAGGAACAAATCTTTCAACCTTTCTTCACTACCCGGGCAAAAGGGATGGGGTTAGGATTGGCAATTGTCAAGGGCATAATTGACGCTCACGGTGGAACGATTGAAGAGAGGGGGCGCGAGGGCGAAGGCGCTCTGTTCATAATCACCCTTCCCGCCATTGAGCCAACACAAGGAGGGGAAAATTAATGGGGCGAATTTTGGTTGTGGATGATGAGGAGTTGGCACGAGAGGCCATCAAACTCAGGTTGGAAAGGGACGGTCACCAAGTTGACACCGCAGCCAGTGAGGCGGAGGCAATAGAAAAAATCCGAAACTCAAACCCGCCATACGATGTCGTCATCACCGACATGGTGATGGAATCGGAAAACAGCGGTTTGGAGGTTTTGAAAGCATCCTTGCTAAGGGATGTCTTGACAGAAGTTATCATCCTCACCGCTTACGGCAGTGTTGCCAATGCCGTTGAGTGCCTGAAGCGAGGTGCCTACGACTACCTGGAGAAGAACATCCCGGGCGTCGATGTTTACGACCTTTTGGCGTTGAAGGTTGAGCGGGCGATGGAACACAGAGCCGAATCTTTGGGATTGCTCAAAAGGCTTCAATCCTACCAGCAACCGGTTGCGGCTCAAGAGGAGCCTCTTGACTGAGCGGAAAGATACCCTTGAAATCTGGTTGTGCCATAATAAAATTCGCCAAATCTTCAAGGAGGTTGATGCACATGTCACTGTTCAAGCCCGTTGACGAGAAAGATGTGACCCGCGCCATCGTGCGCGGTTTCATGAGGCAACTTGAAGAATACGCCGAGAGCGATGTCATTGTTGTCGGCGGCGGACCAGCCGGTTTGATGGCAGGTCGTGAACTTGCCCGACAGGGTTTCAAGACCCTCATCGTTGAACGCATGAACTACCTTGGCGGCGGTTTCTGGATCGGCGGTTATCTTATGAACAAAGCCACATTCCGCGAACCTTCTCAAGAGATACTTGACGAACTCGGTGTCCCTTACGAGCAAGCGACAGAGGGGCTCTATGTCGCCGATGCACCCCACGCTTGCTCAAAACTAATTGCTGCCGCTTGCGATGCCGGTGCAAAGTTCGCCAACATGACTTATGTTGAAGATGTCATCCTCCACAACGGTCGCGTTGCAGGCGTTGTAATCAACTGGACGCCAATCACAAAGTTGCCCCGAGAAATCACATGCCTTGACCCAATCGGCATTCAAGCGAAACTAGTGATTGATGCGACCGGACACGAAGCATCGGTCGTCAAAGCGCTCGAAAAACGAGGTCTCATTAAGACACCCGGCATGGGTGCAATGTGGGTTGAACGCAGCGAAGACGCGGTTGTTGAACACACTGGAGAAGTCTTCCCTGGGTTGATCGTCGCAGGCATGGCTGTCGCTGAAACTTACGGTTTGCCGCGAATGGGTCCAACCTTTGGCGCGATGCTGCTATCGGGCAAGCGGGCTGCAGAAATCGCTGCCGAAATTCTTGCCGGAGTCAAAGTCGGAGTGTAAGCGAAGTTTTCAATCGCACCGGAAGATTTGAGCGGGAGCGGGTAGAACCCGCTCCCGTTTCTTGTTTTGTCACCCTTTCATGCCGCTGGCTTTACGAAACGGTTGAGAACAAACTCGTTTAAACGCCGAATTCACTCGGCACCAAGACCGAATTTCGCCCATTGAAGCCAGTTTGTATCTCAAGGTGTCAAGTTTGCGTTGCATCAAAAGTTTGCGTTAAAGTTTGCTGGGGCATTAGTAGCGAATGCTTGGAGGTGATTGGAATGTGGTGGGTTTTGTTGGCAAGCGTGACAGCGACCCAGCAACCTCAAGCCGACAGGCTCGCTTGGTGGCGTGAAGCGAAGTTCGGGATGTTCATCCATTGGGGTCTTTACGCTATCCCTGCAGGTGAATGGAAAGGCAGGAAAATCCCCGGAATCGGCGAATGGATCATGCACAATGCACAAATCCCGATCCACGAATATGAGCCGTTGGTGCAGCAATTCAACCCCGTTGAGTTCAACGCCGACGAATGGGTTCAATTGGCGAAAGAGGCGGGAATGCGTTACATCACCATCACGACCAAGCATCATGACGGCTTTTGCCTCTTTGACAGCGCCTTGACAGATTACGACATCATGAGCACCCCGTTCAAGCGAGACATCATCCGCGAATTGGTTGATGCTTGCCGTCGCCACGGCGTTCGCATCCAGTTTTACTACTCGCTCCTTGACTGGCATCACCCCCACTATGTCCCTCGCCCCAAATGGGTGGAAGACCCACCAGGTCACCAACGAGATTTCAACCGCTACCTTGAATACATGTTCGGGCAAATTCGCGAGTTGTGCGAAAAGTATCGCCCCGACGGAATTTGGTTTGACGGTGGCTGGGAACATCCGCCGCAAGAATGGCGAGCGGAAGAGTTGCTCAAGATGATTTGGAGCATCTTGCCCAATGCAGTCATAAACAACCGTTCAGGTTTGCCCGCAGATTACGACACTCCCGAACAGTATGTTCCAGCCGCAGCAACTCGCACTCCCGAAGGCATAAGGCTTTGGGAAACTTGCATGACGATGAACGACACTTGGGGCTACCGAAAGGACGATTTCAACTACAAGTCGGTTCGCCAACTCATCCAAACCCTCGTTGACATCGTCAGCAAGGGTGGAAACTTTTTGCTCAATGTCGGTCCGATGGCAAACGGCAAAATCCCGCAAGAGCAAGTGACAAGGTTGAAGCAAATGGGTGCTTGGCTGCGCCAATACGGAGATGCCATCTACGGCACTGAGCCATCGCCTTTTCTCGTTCATCGCCACCCAATCGGTGGCTGCACTGTTAAGGGC